>CAYWMY010000183.1:0-6227 GCA_964459405.1 uncultured Steroidobacteraceae bacterium
GCGAACTGCATCTCGAGCTGCGGCGCAATGCGAGTGAGCGGGCGGCGGATGCAGTGCTGGCGCTCGCAAGCGGCGCGCCACGGCCGCCGGCGCGCGGGGGCGGCCGGTGACGCGGCCGCCGGTGGGCGCGCGACAGCGAAGAATGGCGGCGCGCGCCGCCGCCGGATCGGACGGGCTGCTGGTCGCGGGCGTCGATGAGGCGGGACGCGGGCCGCTGGCGGGCCCCGTTGTGGCGGCGGCGGTGATCCTGGACCCGCAGCGGCCGGTCGCGGGGCTCGCTGATTCGAAGGTGCTGCCCGAAGCGGAGCGCGTGCGGCTGGCTGCGCGGATCCGCAGCTGTGCGCTCGCGTACGGGCTCGGCGTGGCCGACCACGCGGAGATCGACGCTCTTAATATACTGGAAGCAACGTGGCTCGCGATGCGGCGTGCGCTGCTGGGACTGCGCCTCGCGCCGCGCCATGTGCAGTTCGACGGCAACCGGGCCCCGTCGCTCACCGGGCTCGGCTTTTCGTGTACTTTCGAAACCATTGTCGCGGGTGATGCGAGCATCGCGGCGATCAGCGCGGCCTCCATTCTCGCCAAGACGACGCGCGATGCCTGGATGTGCGCCGTCGATGCGCGGTTTCCGCAATACGGCTTCCTGCGGCACAAGGGCTATCCGACCCCCGAACATCTCGAGGCACTCGTGCGCTTCGGCCCCACGCCGCTGCACCGGCGTTCGTTCGCGCCGGTAAAATCCGTCATCCGTCGGTGAGTACAGTGACCGCGGCGCGCATGGCGCGGTGCGTTCGGCAGTTCGAGTTCGCGGCGTTTCCGGTCAGCGTCATGAGCGATCCTCGGGTTCCCGGGCGCACTCGCGTCTCGGCCGGCGGGCGGGCTCGGATGACATAGGTATCCATGGGACACGACACCAGCTTCGTCCATCTGCGCGTGCATACGGAGTATTCGCTGGCCGACGGGCTGGTACGCGTACCCGAACTCATGCAGGCGGTCGCGGCGGCCGGGAGCCCGGCAGTCGCGCTGACGGACCAGGCCAACCTGTTCGCCATGGTGAAGTTCTATCGCGCGGCGATGGAGCGGGGCGTCAAGCCCGTCATCGGTGTCGACCTGTGGCTGCGCGAGCCCGGTGAGCGCAGCGAGCCGTCACGGCTCACGCTGCTCGCGCAGAACCTGGGTGGTTACCGCAACCTCACGAGGCTCGTGTCGCGCGCCTACACGCAGGGCTGGCAGCACGGCTGTCCCGCCGTGGATCCGCAATGGCTGGACGCGGAGTCGTCTGCCGGGCTGCTGTGCCTGTCGGGTGCGCGCGAGGGCGGCATCGGGCGCGCACTGCTGGCGGGCCGGGACGATGAGGCGCGTCGCCTGCTGCTGCGCTGGCAGAAGCTGTTCGGCGACCGCTTCTATCTCGAGGTGCAGCGCACCGGGAGGCCCGGTGAGGAGGAGTACCTGCAGCGGCTCGCGGACCTGCTGCAGGGTGCGCCTGCCCCCATCGTGGCCACCAACGATGTGCGCTTTCTGACGCCCGGCGAATTCGAGGCGCACGAGGCCCGCGTGTGCATCCACGACGGTACGCTCCTGGCCGATGCCGGTCGCGCGCGACGCTACAGCGAGCAGCAGTACCTGCGCAGTCCTGCCGAGATGGCCGAGCTGTTCGCGGACATGCCCGAGGCGCTGGAGCAGAGCGTCGAGATCGCGAAACGCTGCTCGGTCGAGGTGCGCCTCGGCAAGTCCTTCCTGCCCGCGTACCCCGTGCCCGGCGCGATGAGCACTGCGGAGCTGTTGCGTACCGAGGCCGCGGCCGGACTCACGCGCCGGCTCGCGGCGCTCGAGGCCGCGCCTGGCCTGCAGGTGCGCTCGCTGCCGCGGGCAGACTACGAGGCGCGGCTCGATATCGAACTCGGCGTCATCTGCGGGATGGGCTTCGAGGGCTACTTCCTGATCGTGGCCGACTTCATCCGCTGGGCGCGCGAGAACGGCGTGCCCGTGGGGCCCGGCCGCGGTTCCGGCGCGGGTTCGCTGGTGGCCTGGGCGCTCGGCATCACCGACCTGGATCCATTGCAGCACGATCTGCTGTTCGAGCGTTTCCTGAACCCCGAACGCGTGTCGATGCCGGACTTCGACGTCGACTTCTGCATGGCCGGGCGGGACCGCGTGATCGACTACGTGGCGCACCGTTACGGTCGCGAGAAGGTCTCGCAGATCATCACCTTCGGCACCATGGCCGCGAAGGCGGTCGTGCGCGACGTGGGTCGCGTGCTCGGACACCCCTACGGTTTCGTCGACGGCATCGCCAAGCTGATTCCATTCGAGCTCGGCATCGAGCTCAAGGACGCGCTGGAGAAGGAGCCGGAACTCAAGCGTCGCTACGAGACCGAGGAGGAGGTGCGCGAGATCATCGATCTCGCGCGCTCGCTGGAAGGGCTCGCACGCAGCGCGGGCACGCATGCGGGCGGCGTGGTGATCGCGCCCTCCGAACTCACCGACTTCGTGCCGCTCTACTGCGAGGAGGGCGGCGAGGGCGTGGTCACGCAGTTCGACAAGGACGACGTGGAACAGGCGGGGCTCGTCAAGTTCGATTTCCTCGGCCTGCGCACGCTCACCATCATCGACTGGGCACTCGCGATCATCAATGCCGGGCGCGCCGGTGTCGGCGAGCCACCCCTCGACATCAACGAGCTGCCGCTCAATGACCCGAAGACCTTCCGGCTGCTGAAGTCCTGCCGTACCACGGCCGTGTTCCAGCTCGAGTCGCGCGGCATGAAGGATCTGGTCCGGCGCCTGCAGCCGGACTGCTTCGATGACATCGTCGCGCTCGTGGCGCTGTTCCGCCCGGGCCCGCTGCAGTCGGGCATGGTCGACGACTTCATCGACCGCAAGCACGGCCGCAGCGACCGGCCCGTCGACTACCTGCACCCGAAGCTCGAACCCGTGCTGAAGCCGACCTACGGCGTGATCCTGTACCAGGAGCAGGTCATGCAGATCGCGCAGGTGCTGGCCGGCTACACGCTGGGCGGTGCCGACCTGCTGCGCCGCGCGATGGGCAAGAAGAAGCCCGAGGAAATGGCGAAGCAGCGCTCCGTGTTCGTGGCGGGTGCCGTGGCGCAGGGCGTGCGCGAGGCCCAGGCCGCGCACATCTTCGACCTCATGGAGAAGTTCGCGGGCTACGGCTTCAACAAGTCGCACTCGGCCGCCTACGCGCTGCTTTCGTACCAGACCGCATGGCTCAAGGCGCACTATCCGGCCGCGTTCATGGCAGCGGTGCTGTCCTCCGACATGGACAAGACCGACAAGGTGGTGACCTTCATCGACGAGTGCGCGAGCCTGGGACTCCGGGTGCTGCCGCCGGACGTCAACGAGTCGATGTATCGGTTCACCGTGGCGGACGAGCAGACCATCCGCTACGGGCTGGGCGCCGTGAAGGGCGTGGGCGAGGGCGCCGTCGAGGCGCTGATCGCGGAGCGCGAGCAGCACGGACCGTTTCGCTCGCTCGCGGATTTCTGTCGTCGCCTGGACCTGCAGCGCCTCAACCGGCGCACGCTGGAGGCGCTCATCCGCGCCGGCTGCCTCGACCGCATCGGCGCCAACCGCGCGACACTCATGCATCAGCTGCCGACGGCGATGCAGCTCGGCGAGCAGAACACTCGCGCCATCGCGGCGGGACAGAACGACCTGTTCGGTCTCGCGGCACCCGTCGCCGAGGTCGGGCCATCGCCCGAGACGCCCGGCGAGGCGCTGCCGGAGTGGAGCGAGGCGGTGCGCCTCGCCGGTGAGCGCGAGACGCTGGGTCTCTATCTCACGGGCCATCCCATCGCGGAGTACGCGGACGACCTCAAGGTGCTGGTGTCGGGGCGGATCGCCGACGTCGCGGGCGCGAGGCCCGCAGGCGAGCAGCGCGGATTCGGTGGCGGGCGCAGCGTGACGGTGGGTGGCCTGGTGCTGGAGGTGCGCCGCCGGGGACCGCGCGTGACCCTGCTGCTCGACGACCGCAGCGGCCGGCTCGAGGTGTCGCTGTTCGAGGAGCTCTACCAGCAGCATCGCGACGACCTCGCCAAGGACGCGATCGTCATCGTCGAGGGCCTGCTCCGCTTTGACGACTTCATCGATGACTGGCGCCTGACGGCGAAGAAGATCACGCCGGTCGACCACGCGCGGGAACAGCAGGCGCGTCGCATCGTCATCCGCTGGCAGCCGCGCGGTGACGGTGCGGCATTCCTGCGTGGGCTGGAGTCCGCACTGCAGCCGTTCCGCGACGGTGGCTGCGCGGTGCTGCTGCATTACGGCGGTGCGGAGGCACGCGCCGCGATCGTGCTCGGCGAGGCCTGGAACGTGCGCCCGACGCGTGAGCTCATCGAGCGTCTGAGCGCACTCGCAGGCCGTGATGCGGTGCGAGTCCTGTACGGGCGGCGCGTCGACGGCTGAGCTGCGGACGGCCCGAGCCTCTCACCGTGAGCTCCGTCGCCTGCGCCTGTTGAACGAACGGGCCCTCTGCTGGTGTCGTCGCGGAAACCCGAACATCAGTGGCCAGGCGGCCCAGGCACGGCACAGGCGCGTTCCGGTCCGGGATCCTGCACGCAGACAGGCCGGCGGCACTCGTGCGCTGCGAGCGCCGCTTCCGCAAGCAGGCTGTCGCACCCGCGGGCATCGAGACCGAGCGGTCAGGCAGCGTTCGATCGCCGCCGACGTCTCCCGGTCGCGTGACGACCGCAGACATCGCGGGATTCACGCATGATCACCTCCGCGTCTGCCGCGAGCCGCCCGTTTCCCGCTATCATGCCCGCCGGGTGCGTGGATGGGGCCGCAGATGGCGCTGCAATTTCTTGATTTTGAACGGCCGATCGCCGAGCTCGAGGCGAAGATCGACGAGCTGCGCTTTCTCGGCAACGACAGCGAGATCAACATCGGCGAGGAGATCAACAGGCTGCGCGCCAAGAGCCGCGCGCTGACGACCAGTATTTTCGCGAACCTCACGCCGTGGCAGATCGCGCAGCTCGCCCGCCATCCCCAGCGGCCCTACACGCTCGACTACATCGCGCTGATATTCACGGAGTTCGAGGAACTCCACGGCGATCGCATGTATGCGGACGACGCGGCCATCATCGGCGGTCCGGCGCGCCTGGACGGCCGGCCCGTGATGGTCATCGGCCATCAGAAGGGCCGCGACACGAAGGAGCGTGTGCGGCGCAACTATGGCATGCCGAAACCGGAGGGTTACCGCAAGGCGCTGCGGCTCATGAAGACTGCTGATCGCTTCGGCCTTCCCATCATCACGCTGATCGACACGGCCGGTGCCTACCCGGGGATCGGCTCCGAGGAACGCAACCAGAGCGAGGCGATCGCACGCAATCTGTTCGAGATGGCTACGCTGGCGACCCCTATCCTGAGCTGCGTCGTGGGTGAGGGCGGTTCGGGAGGTGCGCTCGCGATCGGAGTCTGCGACCGCCTGCTCATGCTGCAGTACAGCGTGTATTCGGTGATCTCGCCCGAGGGTTGCGCATCGATCCTGTGGAAGAGTCAGGACAAGCGCGAGGCGGCCGCGGAGGCGATGGGCATCACGGCCGATCGCCTGTCGAAGCTCGGACTCGTCGACGAACTGGTGCGCGAGCCCCTGGGCGGAGCGCACCGCGATCCGCAGGCCATGGCGGAGTCTCTGCGGCAGGTCCTCTCGCGTCACCTGGGGGCGCTGGAGCAGCTGCCAGTCGAGCGTCTGATGGCCGACCGCGAGCGCCGCCTGCGCAGTTTCGGTGTCTTCAGCGAGGCATGAGCCTTCCGGGCGCCGCGCTCGCCGCATTCCTGCGACGACATGCAGCGGGTGCGCCGCACGCCAGCCTCTGTGTGGCTCTGTCCGGCGGCGTCGACTCGACCGCACTGCTGCTCGCGGCCGTCGAACTGCGGGCTGCGCAGTCGCAGCCGGATCCCCGAGGAGAGGAACCGTCACCGCGGCGTGCTGAAACTCGACACGCTCGGCGCTGCTTGCCGCAACCGGCTCCCCGAACGGAGGACCCGTCGCCGGACGATGCCCGGCCGGCGGGCACGCCGCGGATCGCGCTGCGGGCCGTGCACGTGCATCACGGCCTGCAGGCGGATGCTTCGCGCTGGCAGGCTCAGTGCGAGGAACTGTGCGCGACCCTCGACGTGCCACTCACCGTGCTGCATGTCGATGTCGACGCGAATGACCCGCATGGCATCGAGGCCGCCGCGCGCGGGGCGCGCTACGCGGCGCTTCGCGG
>CAYWMY010000184.1:0-6153 GCA_964459405.1 uncultured Steroidobacteraceae bacterium
TGCTGCTGCAGGTCATGGACCACGGCACGCTGACCGACAACAACGGGCGCAAGGCGGATTTTCGTCACGTCATCATCGTCATGACGACCAACGCGGGTGCCATCGAACAGAGCCGCGGCAGCATCGGTTTCGTGGCCGCGGACAACGCGCCTGACGCGATGGAGGCGATCCGACGCATGTTCTCGCCGGAGTTCCGCAACCGGCTCGATGCGGTCATCCAGTTCAAGTCACTCGATCCGGCCACCATCGAGCGTGTGGTCGACAAGCTGCTGCTCGAGGTCGAGGCGCAGCTCGAGACCAAGGGTGTGGTGCTGCAGGTCGACGATGCCGCGCGCCGCTGGCTCGCCGGGCGTGGCTACGATCCCAGGATGGGCGCGCGACCCATGGCGCGGCTGATCCAGGAGCAGATCAAGCGGCCGCTCGCCGAGGAACTGCTGTTCGGGCGGCTCGTGGACGGGGGTAGCGTGCGCGTGACCGCCGCGGAGGATGCCGAGGCGCTGACGCTGATCACGCGCGCGGCACGCGAGCCCGAACTCATCCCCTGAGCGACGTGGACCGTATGGATTCACGCCGCCATGACCGCCGATGAGGGGCGCCAGTCCGGGCATCCTGGCTTGCCGGCCGCTCACTTGGCCAGCAATGGGGGCATTCACCATTTCCCGGATGACGGCTCTTGGCGCGCGGGCTGTTGACGGAAGCCCGGCTCTCTCGCGGCAAATCTTTACGCTCGTTCGCCGGGCTTCCTACGCGCCCGCGCGACCTGCCGCCCTGCGACACGAGTTGACCTTGAAGTTGCAGCCTGCGCGATGTGCCGCCGCGTGAGACGGGACCCGTTGCGGCCCGCGCGACCGGCTACCGGCCCGTCAGGGAAGGCTCGTGAATATCGCCGTCCCGGGCGCAGCGAGCGTTACTTGCCGCGGTAGACGATGCGGCCCTTGGTGAGGTCGTAGGGAGTCATCTCGACGGTCACGGCGTCACCCCTGAGGATCCGGATGTAGTGCTTGCGCATCTTGCCGGAGATGTGCGCCGTGACGACGTGGCCGTTCTTCAGCTTCACGCGGAACGTGGTGTTCGGCAGGGTCTCGACGACCTCGCCTTCCATCTGGATTGCGTCCTCTTTGGACATTGAACTCGCCTGATCGCGCCCCGGCAGCGCGCGCGGATTGTGCCCAAAGCCGTACCGCAGCACAACTAGCCGTCGCCGTCGCGCCACAGCTCCAGGGCGGGATCCGCCCAGTCTTCGAGCAGCCGCACGAAGCGGGCCCGCGGCAGGGTACGGCTGCCGAGCGAGAACAGGTGCGCGGTCGCCATCTGGCAGTCGATCAGGCGCACATCGCGCCGCCGGCATTCATCGACGAGTCGCGCCAGCGCAACTTTGGAGGCATCGCGACTGTGCGTGAACATGGACTCGCCGTAGAACACCCGGCCGATCGTGACGCCATAGAGCCCGCCCACGAGGCGATCGCCGCTCCACGTCTCCACGGAGTGCGCCGCGCCCAGACGATGCAGCAGAAGGTAGGCGGCGCGCATCTCGCGTGTGATCCAGGTGCCGGAGTCGGTGGCACGCGGCGCGGCGCAGGCCTCGATGACCGTCGCGAATGCGGTGTCGATGCGCGTCTCGTAGCCGCGGTTGCGGATCGACTGTGCGAGGCTGCGCGAGCAGTGGAACTCCTGCGGGAACAGCACCGTGCGCGGATCGGGCGACCACCAGAGGATCGGTTGCCCCGGCGAGTACCAGGGAAACACGCCGTGGCGGTACGCGTACAGCAGCCACTCCGGCGTCAGCGCGCCTCCGACCGCGAGCAGCCCGTCGGGATCGTCGAGCGCCTGCGCGGCCGGGGGCAGGGCCTCGGGCGAGGCGTCTTCAGGGAGCCAGATCGGTCGTCTCATGCAGCGTGCCGGCGATGTCCCGGCGCCGGTACGGCACGTGATTGGACGCCGCGGCGATGTAATTCTCCACCTCGGCGCGCTCCGCGGCCAGATAGCGCGCGATCGCGCGTGCGAAGCGCGGCTCGCGGATTTCGTGCAGCGACCAGGTGCGGGTCGGACGGAAGCCGCGGGCGAGTTTGTGCTCACCCTGAGTGCCGGGTTCGAAGCGTTGCAGACCCCGCGCGAGGCAATGCTCGATGCCCTGGTGATAGCAGGTCTCGAAATGCAGGCTGTGACAGCCCGCGGCGGCGCCCCAGTAGCGGCCATACAGCGTGGTGTCGCTCTGGAAGAAGATCGCCGCACCAACGGCCTCGTCGCCCCGCAGCGCCAGCTTCACGACGACTCGCTGCGGACAGGCGCTGGCGAAATCAACGAAGAACGCACGGTTGAGGTAGGGCGCCTGTCCGTGTCGCAGGAAAGTCGATGTGCAGAGTCCGAGCACGGCATCGAGCCGCCCGTCCAGCAGCGCGGCGCCATCGAGGGTCTCGAAGTGGATGCCCTGCTCGGCCACACGCCGCCGTTCGCGTCGCATCTTCTTGCGCTTCTCGGCCGTGAAACTGCCCAGGTAGTCATCGAAGTCGCTCCAGCCCGCGTCGCTCCAGTGGAACTGGCAGTCCGTGCGCGGCATGAAGCCCGCGTCCCCGAGCGCGTCACGCTCCTCGGCGGACACGAACAGCAGGTGCAGCGATGAGGCGCCCGTCGCCGCGGCGAGTGTGCGTGCGCCCGAGAGCAGCGCGGCGCGCACCGGGTCCGCGGCCGCCTCCGGGTGCACGAGCAGATGCGGGCCCGTCGCGGGCGTGAACGGCGTGCAGGACACCAGCTTGGGGTAATAGTGGAGGCCGTGGCGCTGGTAAGCCTGCGCCCAGCTGAAGTCGAACACGAACTCGCCGCGCGAGTGCCACTTGAGATACAGCGGCAGCGCGCCCAGCAGCCTGCCATCGGGTGCTTCGACGAGGATGTGGCGCGGCTCCCAGCCGTGCTCACGGCCGAGGGAACCGGAGCGTTCGATGGCCGCGAGGAACTCGTACCGCACGAACAGCGCGTCCGCGGGAACCAGAGCGTTCCACGCCGCGGGTGCGAGATCGACGAGGCCGGTCACCACCCGCGTGCGCATCGGCGTCGCGGATCTCCGGCCTCAGCCCTGCCCGTCGAGCTGGTCGAGCCAGCGGTCCGCATCAAGCGCGGCCATGCAGCCTGTGCCCGCCGAGGTGACAGCCTGGCGGTAGACGTGATCGGCGACGTCACCGGCGGCGAACACGCCGGGCACCGAGGTCGCCGTGGCATCGCCGGTCGTGCCGGAGCGCACCGTGATATAGCCGCCCTTCATCTCGATCTGGCCCGCGAAGATCTGTGTGTTCGGCGTGTGGCCCACGGCGATGAAGAGTCCCTGCAGTTCGAGATCGCGCGTGGCGCAGCCGTCCGTGGACCGCACGCGCACACCGGTCACTCCCGTGGCATCGTCGCCCAGCACCTCGTCGACCACGTGGTTCCACAGCAGGCTGATCCTGCCGGCTTTTTCCTGCGCGAACAGCCGGTCCTGCAGGATCTTCTCGGCGCGCAGCCGGTCGCGACGGTGGATCAGCGTGACGTGGCTCGCGAGGTTCGACAGGTACAGCGCCTCCTCGACGGCCGTGTTGCCGCCGCCGACCACGGCGACGGCCTGGTTGCGGTAGAAGAAGCCGTCGCAGGTCGCACAGGCCGAAACTCCCTTCCCGCGCAGCCGCGTCTCGGATTCGAGACCCAGGTACTGCGCCGACGCGCCGGTGGCGATGATGAGCGCATCACAGCTGTAGCGGCCATTCTCGCCGGTGAGTTCGAGGGGCCGGCGTGAGAGGTCGACGGCGTTGATGTGATCGTTCACGATTTCGACCGCGAAGCGCTCTGCGTGCTGGCGCATGCGTTCCATCAGCGCCGGACCCATCAGGCCCTCGACGTCGCCGGGCCAGTTGTCGACCTCCGTGGTGGTCATCAGCTGACCGCCCGGCTCGAGCCCCGAGATCAGCAGCGGCTGGCGATTGGCACGCGCCGCATAGATCGCCGCGGTATAGCCTGCGGGACCGGAACCGAGGACGATCAGGCGTGCGTGGCGCGTGGTGCTCATGCTGGGGCTCAGTCTGGGGTCGGGGTGAGGGTGTCGAGGAACCGAAATGGGAAGGGCGCAATCCTATGGGACGCGAGGGGGGCGCGAAAGCCTTTCACAATCCCGGTGCAGCGGGCTCGCATCCACTGTTGCAGATGGTCAGAAGTTCTTATAATCAATCGCTTATTGTGTTTTTCTGTGGCGAGGCTTGAGAAACTTGGCTGAAGCAACGAGCGTCGAGCCCGCGGGCAGACTCGAAGCGGCGGTCGTGCGCGGCCTGCGCGAGGGCGCGTTCTGGCTGCTCGCCATGGTCGCGCTGGTGCTGCTGCTCGCACTCGTGAGCTACGACCCGGCCGACGGTGGCTTCTCGTATACCGGCGAGCCCGGCCGCGTCGGCAACCTGATCGGCCCCGTGGGCGCCTGGATTGCGGACCTGCTGTACATGATGTTCGGCGGCCCCGCACTGCTGTTTCCGGTGCTGGTGGGATACACGGGCTGGCTTGCGTTCCGCGCGAAGGAGAAGCGAGGCAACGGCGCGCGGTCGCGGGCCACCGTGGTCTGGCGTGCGGCCGGCTTCGTACTGGCGCTGCTCACGAGCTGCGGCCTCGCGGCGCTGCATTTCAGGCCGGGGGTGCTGCCCTCCGGGGCCGGCGGGGTGCTGGGCAGCCTGGTCGGTGAATCGCTGGCATCCGCGCTGTCGCTGCTCGGTGCGACGCTCGTTCTGCTCGCCGTGTGGTTCGCGGGCGTGCAGCTCGGCAGCGGCGTGTCCTGGCTCACGGTCATGGACCGCCTCGGTCACTGGACCTTCGCCGGGCTGGCGTGGCTGCGCGGATGGCTCTCGACGGCGCGCGACCAGGCGGCCGGGCGCGGGCTGCGCGAGCAGCGCGAGACCGTGCTCAAGCAGGAGCAGAAGAAGGCCGCGACGCGCGTGCCGCCGCGCATCGAGGCGCCGGCGCCTCCGGTGATCGAAAAGAGCGAGCGCGTCGAGAAGGAGAAGCAGGCGGCGCTGTTCGCGAAGCCTGCGGCGCAGGATCTGCCGGCACTCAAGCTGCTGGACGATCCCGGGCCGCGCGAGCCCAGCTATTCGCCGGACGCGCTGGAGGCCATGTCGCGCCTCGTGGAGCTGAAGCTCAAGGACTTCGGCATCGAGGTCGAGGTCGTCGCGGTGCAGCCCGGCCCCGTGGTCACGCGCTTCGAGCTCAGGCCCGCGCCCGGTGTCAAGGTCAGCCAGATCAGCGGCCTCGCGAAGGATCTGGCGCGCGCGCTCTCGGCGATCGCGGTGCGCGTCGTCGAGGTGATCCCGGGCAAGTCCGTCGTGGGCCTCGAGATCCCGAACGAACGGCGCGAGCTCGTGACGCTGGGCGAGATCATCAAGTCGAAGGCCTACGACGAGATGGCCTCGCCGCTGGCGCTGGCGCTCGGCAAGGACATCGCGGGCGTGCCGATGACCACGGATCTCGCGCGCATGCCGCACCTGCTGATCGCGGGTACGACGGGCTCCGGCAAGTCTGTCGCGATCAACGCCATGGTGCTGTCGCTGCTCTACAAGAGCACGGCCGATCAGGTGCGGCTCATCATGATCGACCCGAAGATGCTGGAGCTGTCCGTCTACGAGGGCATTCCGCACCTGCTTGCGCCCGTGGTCACGGACATGAAGCAGGCGGCCAACGCGCTGCGCTGGTGCGTGGCGGAGATGGAGCGCCGCTACCAGCTGATGGCCGCGGTCGGCGTTCGCAACCTGGCCGGCTTCAACCGCAAGGTGCAGGAGGCGCAGCAGTCCGGCAAGCCCATCAACGACCCGGTCATCGAGGCCAAGTTCAAGACCAGGGAGTACGAGGGCGTCATCCCGAAGCTGGAGCCGCTGCCGTACATCGTGGTCATCATCGACGAACTCGCCGACCTCATGATGATCGTCGGCAAGAAGGTCGAGGAGCTCATCGCCAGGCTCGCGCAGAAAGCGCGCGCCTCGGGCATCCACCTCGTGCTCGCCACGCAGCGGCCGTCGGTGGACGTCATCACGGGCCTGATCAAGGCCAACGTGCCCGCGCGCATCGCCTTCCAGGTCTCGGCCAAGGTCGACTCGCGCACGATCCTCGACCAGGGCGGCGCCGAATCGCTGCTCGGCCACGGCGACATGCTGTACC
>CAYWMY010000185.1:0-6117 GCA_964459405.1 uncultured Steroidobacteraceae bacterium
CACGTAGCGCAGCGTGGTGATGAACGTGTAGATGCGACAGCCCAGGTCCTGCAGGTCGACGAGCAGTACGTCGAAGCTGTCCATCATCGCCGTTGTGGGCCGGCGTACCTCGCCGTAGAGGCTGAATACCGGGATGTCGTGCACCGGGTCGCGGTAGTCCGGCGACTCCACCATGTTGTCCTGCTTGTCGCCGCGCAGGCCGTGCTGGGGACCGAATGCCGCGGTGAGCCGGACGCCGCGCGTGGCTGCGAGCGCATCGAGGCTGTGCCGCAGGTCGGCCGTCAGCGAGGCCGGATGCGCGAGCAGCGCCACGCGGCGCCCCGCGAGCGGCCGGCGCAGCGCGGGCTCCGCGAGCAGTCGATCGATGCCGAAGCTCTGCCTCATCGCGTCTCCTCACGCCGCCGGCAGGCGCAGCGTGAAGCTGGCCGGGTCGTGGAAATCCGGCTCCGCAGCCGTGTGCGCGAGCGAAAAGTATGAGAGGACCCCGCCGGTGTCCTCGATGACTGCGGCGAGGCCGACCGGCAGCACGCCGCCGAAGGGCAGATCGGCACGCGCAACCGATGCGCGCAGCTGCAGGGTATCGGCCGCCATCGTGAGCTCGATGCGCGGCGGGCGGGACAGCCGCAGCGCCTGCATGTCGCGACGACGCGCGGGGAATCCGTAGGCCGCCCATTCGCCGGAGGGCGAGAAATTGAACTCACGATAGGCGGTACCCTCGCCGCCGGTGACGAAGGCCTCGAAGCAGGTGTGGCGCCACAGGCCATCGCGGCGCACTGGCGCCGCGGGTCCGGGCACGCGCAGTGCCGCGCAGTCGCCGTTCAGGCGATAGTCGAGTCGCAGCCCACCCCTGGCGTCGCGTCCGGCCAGAACCTCGATGCAACGGACGTGGTGTGCGGGCGTGCGCGGGTGGCGCACGAGTGCGAGCCGCCTGGCGGTGGCCGTCACGAGCGGCTGCGGCTCTCCATTCGGTAACACGTCGATCCTGATCCCTGGGCAGTGACGGCCAGTGTCGCGTTCGATCGCCAGCCATGCAATCCAGTCCCGGCGCACCACGCACACCACCGGCCTCAGGCCCGCCCTGCGCGCGCGCCGGCCTGATCCTCCAGCAGCGCCCAGCGGGCATAGGCCTCGTCGATGTCCCGCGTGAGCGTGGCCAGGCGCGCAAGCGCGGCGTGCACCTGCTCGTGCGGCTGTTCGTAGAAGTGCGGGTCGCCGATCTCGGCCTCGAGCCGCGACCGGTCGTCCTCGAGCCCCTCGATGCGGGCCGGCAGGCCCTCGAGTTCGCGCTGCTCGCGGTAACTCAGGCGTTTCGGGCGTGCGCTTCCGCCCGCATCGCCAGCGGCAGTCGCGGCGCGCGCCGCGCGGGTCTCCGCCGGCGGCCGGGGCTGCGCGGCAGCCGCGCGCGCGTCACGATCCCGCGCCCAGTCGCTGTAGCCGCCGACGAACTCGCGCACGCGGCCGCCACCCTCGAACACCAGCAGGCTCGTGACCACGTGATCGAGGAAAGCCCGATCGTGGCTGACCAGCAGCAGCGTGCCTGGAAATGCCGCGACCTGTTCCTCGAGCAGCTCGAGCGTGTCGATGTCGAGGTCGTTGGTCGGCTCGTCCATCACCAGCACGTTGGCCGGGCGCGTGAACAGGCGCGCCAGCAGCAGGCGGTTGCGTTCGCCGCCGGACAGCGCAGCGGCCGGCGTGTTGAGCTGGTCGTTGCGGAACAGGAAGCCGCGCAGATAGCTGGAAACGTGCTGCGACCGGCCGCCGACGGATACGAACTCGTTGCCGTCGCTGACGTTGTCCATGACCGTGCGCCCGAGTGCCAGCTGCTCGCGCTGCTGGTCGTAGTAGGCGACTTCGAGGCGCTCGCCACGCCGGATGCGGCCGCGCGTGGGTTCGAGGTCGCCGAGCAGCAGCCGGATCAGCGTGCTCTTGCCCGCACCGTTGGGCCCCACAATGCCGATGCGGTCACCACGCTGGATGCGTACCGACAAATCCTCGATCACCGTGCGCCCGTCGAAGTCGATGCCGGCTCCCTCGGCCTCGTAGACGAGCTGCGCGGAGGCCGCCGCTTCCTGGACCACGATGCTGGCGCGGCCGGCACGCTCGCGCCTCTGCCGCCGCTCCTCGCGCAGCTGGTGGAGCGCGCGCACCCGCCCCTCGTTGCGGGTGCGACGAGCCTCGATCCCCTTGCGGATCCAGACCTCTTCCTGCGCGAGTTTCCTGTCGAACAGCGCGTTCTGCTGCGCCTCCACCTCGAGCGCCAGGGCCTTCTGCGCGACGTAGTCGTCGTAGGAACCCGGCCAGGAGCTCAGGCGGCCGCGGTCGAGTTCAACGACCCGCGTCGCGAGCCGGTTCACAAAGGCGCGATCGTGGCTCACGAACAGGAGCGCGCCCGCGAAGCCCAGCATGAACTCCTCGAGCCACTCGATCGCGGCGATGTCGAGGTGATTGGTGGGCTCGTCGAGCAGCAGCAGTTCAGGGTTCGACACCAGCGCACGCGCAAGCAGCGCGCGCCGCCGCCAGCCGCCCGACAGCTCCGCGAAGCGCATGCCGCCATCGAGACCGAGCCGCGACAGCACTGTGGCGATGCGTTGCTCGAGCTGCCAGCCCTGGATGGCGTCGATGCGCTGCTGCAGGTCGGCGAGCCTTGCGCCCGTGGCGGCGTCCTGCGCGCGTTCCAGCTCCACGGCCACTGCATGGAATTGCGCCAGCAGCGCCGCCGCTTCGGCGAGCCCGCCCGCGGCGACCTCGGCGACCGTCGCCGTCGCCGTCGTCCCATCCTCGGCGTCCTGCGCCAGATACGCCACGCGGGTGCCCGGGTTGATCCAGACCGTGCCGGCATCCGGCTGGGCGGCACCCTGCACGAGCCGGAGCAGCGAGGACTTGCCTTCGCCGTTGCGACCGACCAGGCAGACACGCTCTCCCGCCTCGACCGCCAGTGACACGCCATCCAGCAGCGGCCTTGAGCCAAAGGCGAGCGAGACCTTGTCGAGGCGCAGCAGCAACGGGAACCCTCGCAGGGCGGACAGCCGGGCTCGCGACACCGACCGGGGCCGCGACACTACGCGAGGCGCCCGTCAGCGGCAACACGCCCGGGTGCCGCCGGACGCTGTGCGCGCAGCCGGCCGATCAGCGCACGCGCGTCTGGTCCTTCCCATAGTCGACGGGCACGCTGTACCAGGGGCCGTCGTACATGGGCCGCAAGTCGGGCGAAATCATCTCGAGCCCGATGTGGCGTGCGCGATCGACAGCCGGCCGTTTCGACATGCCGAGGTACCAGCGCTTCACCTCGGGATAGTCGTCCAGCACCATGCCGTGCATGGGATGGAACCACACCCATCCCCAGCAGGCCATGTCGGCGATGCTGTATTCATCCGCGATCCACTCTCGACCGGCGAGCCGGCGATCGAGCACGCCGTACAGGCGCCGGCACTCCTTCGTGTACCGCTCGACGGCGTAGTCGTTACCCGGCGGCGCATAGCGGCGGAAGTGGTGCGCCTGGCCAGCCATCGGCCCCAGGCCGCCCATCTGCCAGAACAGCCACTCGAGCGCTGCCGTGCGCCGCGGGCCCGATGGCGCCAGGAAGCGCCCGGTCTTCTCCGCGAGATAGACGAGGATCGCGCCGGATTCGAACACCGACTGCGGACCACCGGGCGTGTCGTGATCGACGATCGCGGGCACACGGTTGTTCGGACTGATGCGCAGGAATTCGGGCTGGAACTGTTCGTCTTTCGTGATGTCGACTGGAATCACGCGGTACGGCAGGCCTGCTTCCTCGAGGAAGATGCCGACCTTCCAGGTGTTCGGCGTCGGGAAGAAATGGAAGTCGATCATGGTCGTGTCCTCAGTAATCCTGCGGCAGGCCGATGTGATCCCGGAAGACGAGGTCACGGTGCTCGAGCAGCAGCGGATCGAGCGCTGCCGCGACAATGGCCGGCGGCGCACCGTAGAGGTTGCGCACATAGTCTGGCATCGGGCTCACATCCTGCGGCAGCGGCGCGATCATCTGCGAGAAGCACGCCCAGTAGAGGTCGACCGCCGTGAGTCCGGGGCCTGCGAGATACTTGAAGCCGCGCTCGCGCTGCTCGCGCAGCCGCTGCGCCAGATTCCGCACGATGTCGGCCACGCGCCCGGGAGCAGCTTCCGCGGCCGCGGCCGACATGCCGTATTGCCGCAGCATGCTGCGTTCGAGCGGTGTTGCGGCCGCAGCCGGATCGGTGCCCATGAGCGGAGCCAGCATCCACAGACGGGCGTTCCAGGCGAAGCCCTGCTGTGCCGCAATCTCCATGCACAGACCCAGACACTGCGCCCGTTCCGCGGAATGCGCCGGCAGCAGCGATGGCCCCGATCCCAGGCGCTCGGCGAGCATCAGGATGTCGTACCAGTTGTGCACCGGTGGCTCGTCCTCGTAGACGGCGATGGGCGCATTGCGGATGCCGGTCCAGGCGATGAGTTCCTCGTTCACGCCCATCGGCTCCTGGCCCACGGCTGCGTACGGCACATTACGCAGCTTCATGATGGCCTTGGCCGACTCGCCCCAGGGCGCCGGAAGGCCCATCGTCAGTACGAGCCGCAGTCCCTTCAGGGCACGGCCCTCGGCAATGGATAGATAATTCATCATCGACCCCCGCTCGCTCCCGACAACGCCGCCGGTGCATGGACGGACCCGACGGCGTGCCGACTCTAGTGTCGTATCCGGCAAATAGCCACAGGTCGGCACCCCATCCCGCACGCCGCCACGACGCGAAGTACCAGCCGGCGGCGGACCGCCGCAGGCGATGACCCATACACTCCTGGCACCCCGTGCGCCCCGCAGCCTCGCGGCCCCGCGGCCCCGCGGCCCCGCGGCCCCGCGGCGAACCGTTATATTTCCCGGGCCGCTCGAGGCACACCTTCAGGAACAGCCACGCATGAACAGCAACACAGGCCCGCGACACCTCCGGGCGATTGCGGGAGCGGCCGTTGCCATCCTGCTCGCGGGTACCGTGCAGGCCCGCGAAGTGCCCACCAGCGCCGCGGGCTGGTTCGAATCCGGCCGCCAGACGGTGGTCGAGAACCGACGCGACCGCGGCGTACGCCATGCGCGGCGCGCGAAGAATGTGATCCTGTTCGTCGGTGACGGCATGGGCGTTTCCACGGTGACGGCCGCGCGCATCCTGGAGGGCCAGCTGCGTGGCCGGGACGGTGAGTACAACCGGCTGAGCTTCGAGGAGTTCCCCTACCTGGCTCATTCAGTCACGGCGAGCGCGAACCAGCAGACCTCCGATTCCGCACCGACGGCCGTCGCGATGGTGACCGGCATCAAGACCAACGACGGCGCCATCTCGGTCGACCAGACCATCGCGCGCGACGAGTCCGACGCCGCCGTGACGGCTGCGAAGAGCGTCATGACCATTCTCGAACGCGCGGAACAGCGCGGCATGTCGACGGGTGTCGTCACGACCACGCGCGTGACACATGCCACGCCGGCCGTGAACTACGCGCACATCGCGAATCGCGACTGGGAGAGCAACGAGTCACTGCCGCCCGGGGCCACCGTCAAGGACATCGCGCGCCAGCTGATCGAGTTCCCTCACGGCGATGGCCTGGACGTCGTGCTGGGCGGTGGGCGTGGCAACTTCAGGCCCGCGACGGTCGCCGATCCGGAGTATCCGGAGAAGACGGGACGCCGCACCGACGGCCGCGATCTCACGGCCGAGTGGACCACGCGGTTCCCGAAGGCGGCCTACGTCTGGAACCGCGCGCAGCTCGATGCCGTCGACCCCGCGCAGGTCGACCACCTGCTCGGCCTGTTCGAGCGCTCGCACATGAAGTACGAGGCCGACCGCGCCGGCGACGCGGCCGGCGAACCCTCGCTCGCGGAGATGACACGCAAGGCCATCCAGGTGCTCGGCCGCAATCGGCGGGGCTTCTACCTGATGGTCGAGGCCGGCCGCATCGACCATGCCCATCATGCGGGCAATGCCTATCGCGCGCTCACAGACACCATCGCGCTGTCCGAGGCCGTCAAGGTCGCGCGCGCGATGACGCGCGAGCGCGAGACACTCATCATCGTGACCGCGGATCACAGCCACACGCTGACCATCGCGGGCTATCCATCGCGCGGCAACCCGATCCTGG
>CAYWMY010000186.1:0-6076 GCA_964459405.1 uncultured Steroidobacteraceae bacterium
GCGTGCCGCCGCCGGCGGGACGGTCCACGAGGCCCTGCTGGATGTAGTACCGCACGGTCCGGCGTGGCAGCCCGGCCAGAATGGCCAGCTCGTCGAGCAAGAAGCGGCGGTCGTCGGATGTCGGCATGTTCATGGGGCCGATAATGACACTTGGCCTGTCTTAGTCAAGTGTCGTTATTGAAGCCAATCGATGCAGGACCGGCAGAGCAAGCCGATAGCCGCAGACCATCGGGCTCACCAGCCGGGTGTAGCAGCTGCCAGTCGGGCAGAGCGACGGCTCAGGGGTCGCGCAGCGATGCGACGATACCCACGAGGACACCTTGGCCGTGGGCAATGATGACCGTGGCGATACGGGCCAGGATGGTTGACGCTGGAAATGCACGAGAACGAGCATGAACGCGCCGCTTCTTGTCGACATTCGAGCGACCAAAGCGGACAACCTCGCGAAATGCGCGAGTGAGGGAAGGTTCCGCTCAGACAGGGCTCCGGGCGAAGGCTGTTGTTGCGCGGGGTCGCAACGGATCCTCCGGCCCAGCTGAGGCGAGAGACCTTCGATAGGTGTTAACTCGGAGTTAAGTCCCGATGGCAACGCTCCTGGAACAGCTGGCCGGTGTCGCAGCGCCGGAATGGCGAGGGGGCGGGCCCGGGGCATGCCGAGGTCGCGTTCAAGAACGAGAGTTGTTCATGTTCTTTGTACGACTCGGAATGATGAACGCCCGGTCGTGGGGCACTTCGTTCTCATGAAGGTCCCGGGCGTCTACCGCGAAGCCCTGCCCCAGCGGGCGCGGATGCAACGCCAGCTCGTTCACACCCGTATACGTTCATGTATCATGAACATGTGGAAAACATGAACGAACTAGAGGCGCTGCCTGAACCGGACCTCGTCCGATCGGTACGTTCTGCGACGGCGACGGTACAACCTTAACGGGAGCAACCAGCGGAAAGGCACTGTCGCCGGACCCGAATTCACGGTGACGGGTAAGCGTCAGTTAAGCGGTGGCAGAAGCTGCGTCAACTGGCCAGCGGGTATGTCCACGATGCGGTGACGGCTTGAGAGCCCGTTAACAGCCTGTTAACTGGTGAAGAAATCATATGGACAATCAGGCACTTGAACCAGACCGTACGGTACTCGACGCGGCTCTTGACGCCCTTGAGAAGATCACGGGACTGGGAGCCCATGTCAACGAGCGTGCCCCTGCCGCAGCGGCCGGAACATTGGCCGAGGCGCCCTTCGAGATCGAGATCGACGCCGGCGATCAGCGATACCCGCTTCTGGCCGAGGTTGGGCCGCGTGTCGATCGAGCCACGGCGCTGGCCGCTGCCCACGCCCGGATCACCAGGATCGCCGGCGACCGGGGCGTCCTCGTGACTCCCTACCTCACACCGACCCTCGCAGAACAATGCCGCCGGGACCTGAACCAGCAGTTCATCGACACGGCCGGCAACGCCTATCTGCGACAGCCCGGCCTCCATATCATCGTCACGGGCCAGAGGCGCCCTGCACTGCCTGTCGCCCGCGCACCGATGGTCGCCGCCGGCACCGCCACGGCGCTGCGAGTCATCTTCCTGCTCCTGTGCCGACCCGCGATGATCAACGCCCCGTATCGCGACATCGCGGAGGCGGCAGGCGTGGCACTGGGTGCGGTAGGCCCGGTGCTGCAGAACCTGGCCGCCCGCCAGTATGTGATCGGCGAGCCCGGCAACCGCCACATCGTCGAGCCCCTCAGGCTGTTCGACGAATGGGTCATGAACTACCCGACCCGGCTGCGCCCGAAACTGAGGGTCCACCGCTTCGCCGCCCAGGATGCGGACTGGTGGAAGAACCTTGACCTCGCGGGCACCGGCGCCTGCTGGGGTGGAGAGATCGCGGCCGACCGACTCACGCACTACCTGAAGCCAGCCACGTGCACCCTCTATGTCGAGCCGGAGCGTGTCCGGCCGTTCATCGCGGAGACGGCCACGAAGCACAGGCTGCGGCGCGATCCCGCAGGTCGCGTCGAGATCCTCGAGGCATTCTGGAAGTTCCCGACCGACGGGCCACAACCGGACGTCGTTCCTGCCCCGCTGGTCTTTGCGGATCTCGTCGCCACTCTCGATCCCCGGAATCTCGAGGTCGCCGACATGCTCCGGAAGCAATACCTTGAAGCAACCTGGAATCAGCCCTGACCGGCCACTCGACCCGATCACGGTCGAGGTCCTGCGCGCTGTCGATGCGGTGGCGCAAACGCTCGCCATCGACTATTTCGTCGCGGGCGCCATGGCACGGGACATCATCCTCCGACATGTCTTCGGCTTCGACCCGGAGCTTTTCCTGGCAACGCGGGACATCGATCTCGCCGTATGCGTCTCGGGCTGGGAACAGTTCAATGTCCTGAAGACGCGGCTGATCGAATCCGGCGATTTCTCGCTGGGGCATGGTGGTGCCCAGAGACTCTTCTACTCCGGCATGTACCCCGTGGACCTCGTTCCTTTCGGCGGTGTCGCGGAGCGTGATGGCAGCGTCGGCTGGCCACCGGAGCGGGACATCGTCATGAATGTCACCGGCCACGAGGATGCGCTGAAATCGACTGCGAGAATCGTGGTTGCGCCAGATCTCGTGATCCCGGTGTCCTCGCCCGCGGGCTTCGCGATGCTCAAGATCTTCGCCTGGCTGGATCGTGGAGCCGCGACTGACGACAAGGATGCACGGGATCTTGCGCTGCTCTTCAATCTGTATACCAGGACGATCGACCCGGAAGATCTGTACGGGCGGGAGTCCGACATCCTCGAGGCGGTCGACCATGAACATGAACGCGCCAGTCCGCGTCTCCTTGGCAGACACATCCGCCGGATGGCGAGCCCCGCCCGCGACGATGACCGTACTGCTCGATCGCCTTGAAAATCCGACGGTACGGCGGCGCCTGACGATTGCCATCGCCCGGGCTTTCGGTGCCCCGGGCAGTGCGGGACGTTCGGTCCGAACTGCCAGCGACCCGATCAGGCTCGCGGATCAGCTGCTCGGCGACTTCATGACCGGACTGTCCAGCTTGACGCCGTAGCGCCCCGTCAGCGTATCTTCGCTACGCCATTCCGGCGCAGCCGGCCCAGGAAATCCCGCTTGCCGATCGTGACGCCCTGCCAACGCAGGATGTCGTAGGCCGTGGTCGCGTGGAAGAAGAAGTTCGGCTGCGAGAAGGACAGCAGGAAGTTCTCGGCCGTGAAGTCGATGCGCAGGTCGTGGAACTCGAAGCGCATGTCGCGGCCGATGAAGCCGTTCACTTCCCCGGGGCTCAGCGCCTCGAGTGCTGCGCGCGCGCCGGAGACCCGCGCCTTCAGCGTCGGGAAGTCCTCGGGCGGCGGCACGAGGTCCGGCGAGAACACGCCCTTGCGCACGCCCTCGATCGCGCCCAGCGAGTGCACAGCGGTGGACTTCACCTGGTAGGCGAAAGTGAACATGTCCGGCGCGAGACATGCCTGGATCAGCGTCTCGGGCGCAACGCCCTTGTCGGCGCAGTGCGCCGCGGCCTTGTCGAGCAGCCCGTCGACCGCTCCCAGGATCTGGCAGAACGTCGGAATCGTCGCGTCGTACAGCGAAAAGCTCATGGCATCCCCCGCGAATGATGCGCGACGCAATCAACATCGACGCGCAACGACACCGCCGCCGGCCTCCACAGCAGCACCTGCGGCAGGTTCCGTGTACTGAAATCGGAGAACGCCGGTGATCTTACTCCACGACACCGGCCAGCGTCCCCGGTATCAGGACAGTTCACCCTCGTCCTGTTCCCGGCAGGCGCCTAACCCGCGACGGCCCTCCAGTTGTCCACCATGTAGCGCGCCGCCCTGATCGCCACCGCGTGTGCGGTGAAGGTCGAATTGACACAGGAGCTCGTGGGAAAAACGCCGGGGCCACCGAAGAACAGGTTCGGCACCTCGTGAGACTGAGCCATGCCATTGGCGACCGAGGCAGCGGGGTCTTTGCCCATGATGGTGCCGCCCATGATGTGCTGGCCACCCGGCGGGCCGTGCCACGCCATCCGTGCGCCCGCCGCCTTGAAGATCTCCACGCCTTCCTGCGCGGCGGTCTGCCACAGCCTGCGCCCGTCGTCGCTCGTCCGATAGACGACCTTCGCCAGCGGCATGCCGAAACGGTCCTTCTCGCTCGCCAGTTCGATGCGGTTCTGGTACAGCGGAGCGTCCTCGCAGACCCCCACCATCGAGCCCATGTGGCGGGCGCCCTGCACCATGAATTCGTGCAGCTTCCGGCCGTAGAGATCCGGGCGGCTCATGGCGATGCCGAGCAGATCGTTCGGCTTCAGCGCGAGCGCGATCTCCCACTGGCGGCTGCCGAAGGCACCATCCGGATCACCCGTCTTGTCGAAGGCGTCCTGGCAGATCAACTGTCCTCCGGTAGCGCCGAGGTAGTTCTGCATCTCCTCGTCGAACATCCCGAACACCGACACCGCCGGATGCGACATGAGGTAGCGGCCGACGGTCCCGCTGGCGTTCGCGAGACCCCGAGGGTGCTGACTGGTCGCCGAATTGAGCAGGATCCGGACGTTCTCGACGGTGAAGGCGCAGAGCACCACGGCATCGGCAGGCTGCACTGTCGTTTCGCCCTGCGCATTCACGTACTCGACACCGACTGCGCGTGCGCCCTTTCCATCGGTCAGAATGCGCGTCACGTGGGCGCGGGCCTGCAATCGTGCCCCGGCCTTCCGGGCGCGGGGCAGATAGACGACCAGAGGATTGGCCAGGGCGCCCGTCGGGCATCCGGCATCGCACCAGCCGTCCCAGATACAGGCCGGCCGGCCGTGATAGGGCCGGGACAGGACGGCGATCGGAATGGGAGCCGTGCGCCTGCCCAGCTTTTCGAATCCCCGTGCGAGCGTGCGTCCGTGTGCCGTCACGAGCACAGGCGGCAGCGGGTAATCCGCGCCCTCGGGACGCCAGACCTCCTGCTTCGCGTCTCCCGAGATACCGACGTCGTCCTGGACCTGATCGTAGTACGGCCGCAGCTCATCGTAGGTGAACGGCCAGTCGAGTCCACGTCCGTAGCGGCTTCGCAGCGCGAAGTCCTCCGGGTGAAAGCGAGGCCACACGCCGTAGTGATGAATCGCGGCTCCGCCAACGCCATGGCCGGCATTGAAGTTGTACCAGATGCTGTCGGGACCCTCTTCCACGACGTGAGGAGAACCCCACTTCAGACGGCGCGCCCACAACTGCGAGCTGTAGAGCTGGTTCAGGGTGCGGTCCCCGCCGCGCTCCAGCACGACGACGCTCTTGCCGGCTTCGGCGAGTACCGCCGCGAACACGCTGCCCGCCGCGCCGGAGCCGATCACAACGACATCGACTTTTTCGAGCGCCTTAGCCATGCCATCCCTCCGGCGGCATGATGTGGGCCATGTAGGGCACCGCAAGCCGCTTGAACCCCTCGGGCGTTCCGTACACGACGTCTACGGCATCCGAGCGCAGACACAGGTAGAACATCGACACCTCGAGCGCATCCACCCGGGCGCCGGGCCGGCCCAGCTGCTCGATCAGTTCGTCGAGTTCTGCCGCATCGAGCTGAGCGATCCCCTTGCCGAACGTCTGCGCGGCGAGCGCACTCGCAGCCGCGAGGCCACTCCGGTAGAAGGACAGGTACGGGGGTGGAACCTGGAAGTACTTGGCGATCAGCATGCAGTCGTCGGGATCGACACCGAGCTGCTGATCAACGAAGTGCGCGACCCCGGCCGCGGCCGCCCCAGGGACCAGTGCCTCGGCAAGCCGCTGCAGCAATTCGGCTTCGGCCGGCGTGAGCCGGCTCCACGGTACACGCCTGGCGCGAGCCTCCGCAGGCGTCAGCAGCAGCATCCCACCACCGATACTGAACGCGAGCGTCAGTGTCGTTCCACCGGCACCCGCTTTGAGGAACTCGCGTCTGCTGTGCATGGCGGCGGCCCCCGCTCAGCGGATCACGGCATCCTGGTACGCGACGTCGCCGCGCAGGATGCCGTAGTGGCGCCAGAGCGCCTTGCTCTGATCGCGCACCTCGTGGTGCACAAGCGGTGTCACCTGCCGCAGTGGCCCGCCGGTCATGCCGATCAGCCCCTCCCAG
>CAYWMY010000187.1:0-6069 GCA_964459405.1 uncultured Steroidobacteraceae bacterium
CGGGCTGCTCGGTCTGGTGCGCGAGGTCTTCGCGACCTGGAAGGACTGCCGGGTCGAGGTGCAGCAGCTCGTCGCGGAGGGCGACTGCGTGCTCGTGCTGGCCGAGATGTCGGGCACCGGCCAGTCCAGCCCCGTGCCGTTCAGGGTGCCGCTCGCGGAGCTGTACCGCCTGAAGGACGGCCGGATCATCGAGATCCGGCCGTTCTACTTCGACACCAAGTTGCTGCACGATGCACATTTCGGGCGCAGCTCGCACTGAAGCCGAGGCCCCCGGACCGCTTCCGCACCGCGCCGCTCGATCCGCCGCGCCGGTTGACGCAGCGCAGCGCGGCTGCTCGATCCTCGGTGCCCCCTGTGCGCCACCAACCGGCAGCTGATCCTACTGGCCGACCGTATAGCGCTTCAGCACCTCGCCCGCCGGCTGCTCGATGGTGCCGAGTTCGAGATAGATGGCGCCCAGCACGCGGCGCACGGGCAGCTTGTACAGCGGGTCCTGCTCCGAGCGGCCGATCTCGACCGTGCCCTTGCCATGGAAAATCATCGGCGTGCCGTCGGCCGCCCTGCGGATGGTCGCCTTGACACGCTTGCGCAGCAGTTCCGCGACCTGCGGACCGCCCTTGCCGACTTCACTGGAGGGCAGCGTGCGCACGACGATGTTGGGGTACAGGATGAAGTCGTCCTCGCTGCCCTGGCGCTCGAAAGGCCCTGCGAGCATCGTGATCAGGCGGTGTCCCGCGGGGCGCTCGACAGTGGCGCGCATGATGCCGTGGCCGAGCCGCGTCTCGAAGGTGAGCTGCGCCATCTTCTTCGAGTCGCCCATGACCTCGCGGCCAGCCGCAAACCATTCCTCGGTGCCTTCGCCCAGATAGACGACGAAGGGGAAGATATGCGGCTCGCCCTCGTAGGACACGAGCAGCATCGGGCACATCTCGGCGTAGGCGCCACCGCCGGTGGCGAAGTCGTAGCCGCCGTGGATGAAGCAGGACACCGTCGGCGGGTCGGTGAGCGGTGCGACCTCGGGTGGCAGGATGTCGAGCACGGGGTCGAGATCGGTCTCGTAGGTCACGACGATCGCCTTGCCGCCGAACATCTTGTACGGCATCGGCGGGTACAGCGGGGCCCAGGAGGGCTGGTTGTTCGGCAGCGCGGATACGTTCAGGCGGCCATGCGGAATCTTCGATGTCCTGGAGGCGCTCATGGTTTCCTCATCCGGTGGGTGGTGACGGTCAACGGTGTCGCGGCGTGTCCGTTCAGCCTGCGCCGAGCGGCTGCTCCTTCGACAACCTCCGGTAGTCGGCATGTCCGGTCGACGTGGGGCCGATCTTGTTGAGCACGGACAGCGGTCCCTCGAGCGCCACTTCGCGGACGGTCTCGAAACCGACGAGCAGATGCTTGCGGCGCACGATGCCCCAGCGACCGTTGCGGCGCTGCAGGCGATCGATGTAATAGCCGTAGAAGTGGCTCAGGTCCGCTGGCGGCACCGACGACACCGGTGCGGTCGCGACGGACATGTTGTACGACTCCACTTCGGCCACGTCGCCCTCGATGTGGATCTTGATCTGCGTTGTCAGGTGCCAGCGGCGACCGGCATCGCGCTCGACCTGCATCAGCACGGGCGCAAAATCGTGGAACGAGCCGCGGAAGAAGCCGTAGTCGATCTCGGCATCGTCGAAGAACGCGGTCCGGAGCATCTCCTCGTCGAGCCAGTCGAGCGCGCGCGAATAACGCACCAGCACATCCTGGATCTCGAGCACGTCGCGGTGATGGGCGACTTCGCGTTCGAGTCGCTCGATGCGGGCCGTAATTGCTGCGAGTTCGGGGGTGGTGTTCGGCATGACGGGCTCCTGTGGCTGCAGACCGGGGCGCGACGGGCGGGCGGTGCACCGCGCAGCGCGGGTCGCGGCCGCGCGTGCGAGCACCGCAGGTGCCGGTCAGCGGTTCTCGCGGCGCGCATCTCAGTCCGGCAGCGCGAAGGCGATGAGCCAGTCGCCGGGTGGCTCCTGCTCGATGCCGTAATGACCGCCTGCGGCGATGACCACGTATTGCCTGTGGTCCGATGCAGCCCGATAGATCGCCGGCACGGCGTGCCCGCCGGTCGGAAGCTTGGTCTTCCAGAGTTCCTCGCCCGTCTCGGTGTCGAAGGCGCGCAGGTACCTGTCGGTCGTGGCCGCGATGAAGGTGAGGCCGGAAGCGGTCACGCTGGGACCGCCGATGTTCGGGCTGCCCTTGATGCGCGAGAACGGCCAGGGAGCCAGCTCCTCGAGGTTGCCGAGCGGCACCTCCCAGCGTTTGTCACCGGTTCGCAGATCGATGGCGACGAGCGTGCCCCACGGCGGCGGAGAGCAGGGTACGCCGAGCGGTGATACGACGCGCTCGAAACGCAGGCAGTACGGTGTGCCGCGCTGCGCCTGGTAGCCCAGATCCTGCTCCGTGGTGCATTGCTCGCGCGGCACCAGCTGCAGCGAGACCGGGAAGGCCACCGAGTTCAGGATCGCGAGGTGGCGAACCGGGTCGATGGCCGGTGTGCCCCAGTTGTTGCCGCCGTAGTCGCCCGGGAACATCACGGAGCCCTGCGTCGACGGCGGCGTGAAAATGCCGTGGTTCAGCAGGCGCTTGAGTTTCGTTCGGCACGCGGCGCGATCCCAGAACGTGAGCCCCCAGGCCTGGTCGGCCGAGAGGCTCGGGTGCAGCGGTGCCGGCTTGACGGGAAATGGCTGCGTGGGCGAGAGGTACTCGCCCGGCACGGCGCCAACCTGGGGAACGGGCCGTTCCTCGACCGGGAAGATCGGCTTGCCGGTCTCGCGGTCGAGGATGAACAGGTGCCCCATCTTGGTCGGCTGCACCAGCGCCGGGATCTTCCTGCCGTCGCGCTCGATGTCGACGAGCGTGGGCTGCGCCGGCACGTCGTAGTCCCAGATGTCGTGGTGCACCACCTGGAAGTGCCACACGAGTTCGCCCGTGCTGCCACGCAGGGCGACGACCGAGCTGGAGTAATGGTCGAGACCCTGCCGCTGTCCGCCATAGAAATCGGTGCCCATGTTGCCGGTCGGCAGGAACACGAGGTCGCGTGCGGCGTCGACGGAAATGATCGACCAGACATTCGTCGTGCCGGGGCGGAAACGGGGATTGCCTTCGGCATCGACCTCGGTCGTCATGCCCGGTGCGAGGGCCTCCCAGTACCAGACGCGCGCGCCGGTCCGTACGTCGTATGCGCGCACCACGCCGCTCGCAGCATCCTCCCGGATGCGGTCGAGGATGAACGCTCCGATGACGATGCGATCGCCGATGATGGCCGGCGGCGAGGTGAGGTTGTATTCGTGCTCGGCGTGCGGACCGACTTCTTTGCCCACATCCACCTGGCCGTTGTTGCCGAAGTCGGCGCAGGGCCTGCCGTCGCGGGCGTCCAGCGCGATCAGGCGGGCGTCCATGGTGCCCATGATGATGCGGTGTTCGCAGTGGGCTCCCGTCTGCTCCGCGGCCTGCCAGCTGCTGACTCCGCGGCAGTTCATGATCGATTCCCTGCGGTGATCGACCTCGGGGTCGTAGCGCCACTTCTCCCGTCCGCTCCGGGGATCGAGCGCGAACACGCGGTTGAACGCGCTGCAGCCGTAGAGCGTGTCGCCCACGAGGATCGGCGTCATCTCCCAGGAACTGGACGCGGCGGGCAGTGGTTGGCCCGGGGCGAATTCGACCTTGTTCGAGCCGGCCGTGCGCAGGTGGCCGCTGCGGTATTCCCATGCCTTGACCAGCCGGTGAACGTTGTCGCGCGTGATCTGCGTGGCCGGCGAATAATGACCCCCGCCCGGGGCTGCGCCGAAGGCGGGCCAGTCGGCAATCGGGCCGCTGTAATCCGGAGCAGCGGATCCACCCGGTGCGCAGGCCGTGACCAGGGTCACGACGACCGTCACCACCACCAGCAGCAGGACCATCCGGTGCGCGCGCGGCGCAACCTCCGCCGTCCGGTGCCTCACTGATCACGCCCGCGCGTGCCGGCGCCCTGGCCGGGGCGTGCCAGCACGCCGGCCTGCTGCAGCTGCTCGATGTTGTTCTCCAGCACGGCGACCTCGCGTTTGCCCCAGCCCGGCGTCGGCGGCGCGTGCAGATACTGGTTCTTCGGGTAGATCGTGCGCTGATAAATGGGCGCGAACTGCTCCATGCGCATGTCCTTGAACCAGCGGCCGAAGCCGTTCAGAAGCCGGTAGCGCCGCAGCGCCTCGATGTCGACGCATTCGTTCACGAAGGTGTCAGCCGCCGAGAACTCGCGGCTCACCATCACATTGCTGCGGTAGTCGACGATCATCGACTTGCCGCCGCCGATGTCGTACAGCGGGCCGTCGAAGCTGTAGCTCTGGGGGCCCAGGTTCACGGCGACCACGTAGGCGTTGTTGTTGATCGCGAACGAACGGTTCTGCACTTCCCACCAGCCGTTGTTGACGTACGGGTCGTGGTAGGTCTGGCGCGTGAGGATCTCCGCACCGTTCATGGCGAGGCCACGACCGATCTCGGGATAGCCGCCCTCCATGCAGATCATCATGCCGATGCGTCCGAGCTCGGTGTCCGCGACCGGGTACAGCGCGTCCATGGCGTTGCCGTTACCCTTGATCTCGATCCAGCGGTCCCAGACGTCGTGCGGCACACAGGTGCTGACGTTCTCGGGCTCGAAGGGTTCGACCTGGAGTTTGGCCCGCGTGTAGATGATTTTTCCCGTGGGATCGATGATGAAGGATTTGTTGAAGTAGCGGTCCGGGAAGTCCTCGTCGCGGATGACGTAGGCGTTCGCGGCGATGTAGACGTTCAGTTCGCGCGCCTTGCGACCGAGCGCCTCGGTCTCAGGCCCGGGCAGTTCGACAGCCATCTCGCGCTCGCGCCGGCGGTCGCCTCCCTTGAAGTCGATGAGCATGCTCTGGAACGTGCCCTCGGGCAGCACCATGAGCCGTACCGGAGCGCCATCGGTCGCCGCCATGCCGTAGGCCGTGTCCATGAACCCGGTGACGTGCTCGATGTTGCGCATGTAGTCCGCCCGAGTGCGGCAGGCGGAGACCCGTGGGGACAGGCCGATGATGGTGTACGGCTGGATCATCTGGAGAACCCTCGGCAGGCGGGCGGGAGACAGCGGAGCCGGCGCATCACTGCGCGGGCGCAGCGATGGACATCGTTCCATGAAGCCGTTTGAATCCTATTCAGTGGCTTGCTAGGCTGTCAACGCTCCACGATCCGTCCTGGATCGCCAGCCGTATGGACTCCCCGCGGCATCGTTCGGCCGGTGTGTTCCGGTGACCGGTACGCTGCCGTTGACCGCCGCGGGCGGCGGGCGCGGAGCCGGTGGGATCGGGCCTGCCTTGGAGGAGGAAGATCGGGCATGGTTGAATGGAGTGAAACCCGGGACATCATCGTCGTAGGCAGTGGCGCCGGCGCATTGTGCGCGGCACTGACGGCCCGCGTCGCGGGCGCCGAGGGGCTGGTGCTCGAGAAGGAGCCGCTGCTGGGCGGCAACAGCGCGTTGTCGGGAGGCACGATGTGGGTGCCGGCGAATGCGCTGATGCGCGAGGCGGGCATTCCGGACTCGATCGAAGACGGGCTTCGCTATCTCGACGGCTGCGTCGGTGACGCGGGACCCGCGACTTCGCGCGCGCGCAAGCTCGCCTACCTGACCGAGGGCCCGCGCATGATCGACTTCCTGCGCCGGCAGGGGCTGCGCCTGAACCGTGTCACGGACTACGCCGATTACTACGCCGAGCTGCCCGGCGCCAGCCGCCGCGGTCGTGCACTGCAGTGCGATGCCTTCGATCTTTCGGAACTCGGCGCCTGGGCCGGTCGCGTGCCGAACTACGCGCCCGTGGTCGGATACGTGCAGGAGTTTCCACAGGTCGTGCTGGCGCGGCGCACCTGGCGGGGCTTCCGCACGGCCGTTCGGGTCGCGGCAAGGACATGGTGGGGGCGCCGGCTGCGTGGCCGGCCGATCGCGGCCAACGGAGCCGCGCTGATCGGCCGCCTGCTGCGCGCCGCGCTCGATCGGGGCGTGGTCGTCTGGTCCGAGAGCCCGGTCCGGGACCTGGTCGTGGAGAACGG
>CAYWMY010000188.1:0-4332 GCA_964459405.1 uncultured Steroidobacteraceae bacterium
GATCAGATCGGCCGCCATGCGGTACCAGTCCGCCAGCCACGGTGGAATGAACAGCCCCAGCATCAGGACCAGCGCCAGATGCACGAACACCGGCGCCAATGCCGGTGGATGCGGCAATCGTCGGGCCGTCGTCTCACCGAACACCATCGGCTGGACACGACCGAAGATCGCCGCAAAGGCGACACCGAGCGCCAGCAGCAGTACCGGAGTCGCCCAGGGCTCCTGGTGCATGGCCGTCGTCAGGATCAGGAACTCGCTCGCGAACACTCCGAACGGCGGCATCCCCAGAATCGCCAGCGAGCCCAGCATCAGGCCCCAGCCCACCGTCGGGTTGACCGTCACAAGCCCGCGGATGTCGTCCATGAGCTGTGAGCCCGACTTCTGCGCCGCGTGACCCACGGCGAAGAAAATGGCCGACTTCGTCAGCGAGTGCACCGTCATGTGCAGCAGTGCGGCGAAGTTCGCGACGGCGCCTCCCATGCCGAACGCGAAGGTGACGATGCCCATGTGCTCGATCGAGGAATAGGCGAACAGGCGCTTGATGTCACGCTGGCGCCACAGGAAGAACGTGGCCAGCACCATCGACACCAGACCGAAGCCCATCAGCATCTGCGACGGGAGTTCGGACTGCAGGGATCCTTCCACGAGCACCTTGCAGCGCACGACCGCATAGATGGCCACGTTCAGCAGCAGCCCCGAGAGCACCGCCGAGATCGGCGTCGGACCCTCGGCGTGCGCATCCGGGAGCCAGTTGTGCAGCGGCGCCAGGCCGACCTTGGTGCCGTAGCCGACCAGCAGGAACACGAAGGCCAGGCTGAGCACGGACGGCTCGAGCTGCCCCTTGACCGCGTCGAGATGCGTCCAGAGCAGGGCCGTCGTACCTTCGGCGCCGAGCACCTTCTCCGCCGCGAAGTACAGCAGGATGGTGCCGAACAGCGCCTGCGCGATGCCGACGCCGCACAGAATGAAGTACTTCCAGCCCGCTTCGAGGCTCGCCGGCGTGCGGTACAGCGTGACCAGCAGGACCGTCGACAGCGTCGCCGCTTCCATCGCGACCCACAGGATGCCCATGTTGTTCGTCGTCAGCGCGACCAGCATGGCGGCGATGAACAGCTGGTACATGCTGTGATACAGGCGCAGCTGGCGTCCCTTCACGCGCCCGTGGTCGCGCTCGATGCGCATGTAGGGCCGCGAGAACAGCGAAGTCGTGAAGCTGACGAAAGCCGTCAGCGCGATCAGGAACACGTTGAACGCGTCCACGAAGAACTGCTCGCGCAGCGCGCTGAAGCTGCCCTCGCCGATGACCCGCGCCGTGAGCGCACCTGCGGCGACGAGGGTCGCGAGGCTGAAGCCGACGTTGATCTCGGGGGCAAATCGACGCCCGCCCGCCAGCGCGAGCACCAGCGCGCCGAGGCACGGGACCGCCAGCAGCGCGAAGAACTCCACCTCAGCGGTCCTCCCTGAGTGATTCGAGGTGATGCAGATCGAGGCTGTCGAACTGTTCGCGGATCTGGAAGAAGAACACCCCCAGCACCAGCATCGCGACCAGCACGTCGAGCGCGACCCCGAGCTCGACGATCATCGGCATTCCATAGGTCGCACTCATCGCACCGAAGAACAGCCCATTCTCCATCGACAGGAAACCCACGACCTGCGACATGGCCTTGCGCCGCGTGATCATGGTCAGGAACGCGAGCAGCACCGCGGCGACGGCGATGCCGATGCCGTTGCGCGTGGCGGTGCTCGCGAGGGCCGCGATGGGCTGCGCGAGCCCGAAGGCGAAGATCACGATCAGCAGGCCGATCAGCATCGTGCCCGCGATGTTGAGCAGTGGCTCGCTGTCCCAGTACACGCCGAGCCGCCGGATCAGGCGGTGCAGCAGCCAGGGCAGGAATACGGCCTTGAGGCAGAACGTCAGCAGCGCCGAGACGTACAGTTCCTGCTCGCCGGTCCGCCACGCGAGCACGACGGTCGCGGCGCCGAGCAGCGCACCCTGCACCGCGAGCAGATTCACGAGCGTGACGATGCGCCTCTGGGACAGCATCGCGAAGGACAGCAGCAGGAACAGGGCGGCCAGCGCGTTCAGTATCTGCAGATCGATGGACACGACACTAGGCTCCGAGCAGCAGATGGACCAGCATGCCGAGCACGGCGAGCAGGAACGCCGTGGCGAGGAACTCCGGTGCGCGGAACACACGCAGCTTGGCCGACACGGTTTCCAGCAGCGCCAGCGCCGCACCCGCCGCCACGAGCTTGGCCAGCAGGATCGGGATCGCGGCCAGCAGCGCCAGCGGCGTATCGACGTCGGTCGTCACCGCCCCCCAGGGCACGAACAGCGCGAAGCCGATGCAGGCGTAATTGAACAGCTTGAGCGCCGCGGCCCATTCCATGAGCGCCAGATGGCGCGCCGAATACTCGAGCAGCATCGCCTCGTGGATCATCGTCAGCTCGAGGTGGGTCGCAGGATTGTCGACCGGTATGCGGGCGTTTTCCGCCAGCAGGACCAGCACGAACGCGACCGCCGTGAACGCCAGGCTCGGATACAGCGCCAGCGACCGCGTCGCGAGGCCATCCGCAATCGCCGGCAGTGCGGTGCTCGCCGAGATCAGTGACGCGACGAAGATCACCATCAGCAGTGCGGGCTCGGCCAGGAACCCGATCATCATCTCGCGGCGCGCTCCCAGCGTTCCAAATGCCGTGCCGACATCCATTGCCGCGAGCGACATGAACACGCGTGCGGTCGCCAGCAACCCGACCAGCGCGATGGCGTCGGCCGCGTCGGAGAATGGCAGCCGTGTGCCCATCGACGGAATGATTCCCGCCGCGCAGGTCATTGCGCCGAACACCACGTAGGGCGCCATCCGGAACAACGGCGACGCGTCCCCGGCCAGCACCGCGTCCTTGTGGAACAGCTTGTGAATGGCGCGATAGGGCAGCCAGATGGCGGGGGCTGTGCGGTTCTGCAGCCAGGCTCGGCACTTCGCGACCCAGCCGACGAACAGCGGCGCGAGCGCGAGCGCCGCCACCATCTCGGTCGCCTGTATCAGACCGTGGACTGCGTCCATAACACCAGTGCCAGCATGAGGAGCAAGGTCACGAAACTGTAGAGCAGATAGGAAGCGATGCGTCCCTGCTGCAGCCAGGCGACGGCCTGGGCGGAGCGCTGCACGAAGGCCGCCAGCGGCAGGTACACCCCGGTCCAGATGCGGTCGCTGATCGTGACGCGGTAACGCGGTTCAGTATCGAAGGGCGACGGCAGCTCACGCTGCATGCCGAAGAACGGCTGGAAGATGTGGCGGATGGGCTGGCCGAAACCTTCCGCGGTGTCCTGCATGCGTGCGTCGAGGCGCGCGAAGCCGCAGTCCCAGGCCGGTCCGCGGCGTGCGCGGCGGTGATACAGGAGGCTCACGATCGCAAACGCCGCAACGATGGTGGCCAGGATGCCGACGAGGAAGATCAAGGGCGCGTAGGAGGCCTGGCGCCCCGCCACCGGGACCAGCCGCCAGCCGCTCTCCATGACCAGGTGCGTGTCGATCACGCCGAGCTGCTGCGGCACGTGCGCGAGCACCGCGATCACCTGCGCCGGAAACAGCCCCAGCACCACGCACGCGGCCGCGAGCCAGAGCAGCCCGAGCCGTTCGAGGCGTCCCGCGTCGTGCGCTCGCTCGAGCGCCGCCTCCCGGGGCTGCCCGAGGAACACCACGCCGAAGAACTTGACCATCACATAGCCCGCGAGCGCGGCGGCGAGCGCCACCAGCGCACTGCCGAGCGGCAGCAGCATGTTGACGAACTGCTTCGGAACCTCATGGGCGGACAGGAACGCCTGCAGCAGCAGCCACTCGGACACGAAGCCATTGAGCGGCGGCAGACCCGCGATGGCGAGCGCACCGACCAGCGTGAGCCAGGCCACCCAAGGCATGCGATGGATCAGTCCGCCGAGCCTGCCGAGGTTGCGCTCGCCGGTCGCGTGCAGGACCGCACCGGTGCCCACGAACAGCAGGCTCTTCATGAACGCATGATTGACGGCATGGTAGAGGACGGCGATCAGGGCCAGTGCGGCCAGTGCGCGCATATCGACGCCGAGGAACACCAGCGACAGCCCGAGTCCCGTGAACAGGATGCCGACGTTCTCGATGGACGAGAACGCCAGCAGCCGCTTCATGTCCGTCTGCGCCGCGGCGAACACGACGCCGTAGATCGCCGTGAACAGCCCCAGCCCAAGCGGCAGCAGACCCCACCACCACAGCGGCTCACCGAGCAGATCGAGCGTCACACGCAGGATGCCGTACAACGCCGTCTTCAGCATCACGCCGCTCATCAGCGCCGAGACGG
>CAYWMY010000188.1:4342-6050 GCA_964459405.1 uncultured Steroidobacteraceae bacterium
CCTGCGGGCCCAACGCGCCGGCTCCGAACTTGCCCGGCAGCCAGACGTGCATGGGAACGAGGCCCGCCTTGGCTCCGAAACCGAACAGCGCCAGCACGAAGGCCCCGGTCGCCCATGCGGGCGACAGCTGGGCGCTGCGCATCGCATCGAAGGTGAACTGCCAGCTGCCGCCCTGCATGACGCCGAACGACAGCAGGATGCCGATCGCACCGAGATGCGCGATCAGCAGATACAGGTAGCCGGCCCGGCGGATCTCGGGGATGCGATGCTGCGTCGTGACGAGGAAATACGACGAGAGCGCCATCGTCTCCCAGGCAGTCATGAACGCATACGCGTCGTCAGCCAGCAGCACGAAGCCCATGCTGGCCAGGAACAGGTGGTACTGCAGGCACAGCAGGCCGGGCGCCGTCCCCTCGCCCGCCCGGAAATAGCCGGCGCCGAAGATGGACACGCCCGCGCCGGCGGCACCCAGCAGGAACAGGAAGACACAGGACAAGGCATCGAGGCGCGTGTGAAAAGGCAGGTCCGGCAGGCCGACCCCGAGCACGCACGTCGTCGGTGCCAGTTCGACGGCATACAGCGCCACCGCGGCGAGGGCCATGCCGATCAAGGCCCCGAGCGGAAACAGGATTCTGCCGACATATCGCACGCTGTTCGGCCGCACCAGGCCCAGAACGCCGATGGCGGCCCACGCGGCCAGCAGGCTCAGACAAAGCACGACCGGCTCGACGCCAGCCGAGTGCGTCAGGGTGTCGAGGCCGGGGAATCGGGGCATGGGCACGCGGGATCGCTGCGTGTTGGGTTGTATGCCAATGATAATAGCATTATCATTGCATGCAAATCCCGTTAGATGGGAACTGCGCCTTGGCTACTGAAGAACGGACCGCGCGCTTCACGATTCTGCTCGATCCCCGCAAGAAGGCCGTGTTCGAGAGACTCTGCGCTCAGGAAGACATGACACCGTCCCAGGTCGTCCGCCGCCTGATGCGCGCCTACATCGAGGAACGGCTGGGGCGGCCGTGGACGCCCGAGGACGCATCCGACGCGACGAAGCCGGCGCCCCCCGCTTCGCGCTGATTCTACCCGGGAGCGATTCTTCCCGGCATCGCACGGCGCACGCACCGCCGCGCCCCGTCATGGAGGTTCATTGCAGCGATGAGTTCATTCACTCCTGAGACCATCGGCGCTCCGGCTAAGCTCAGGCACGCGGCGCTCAGGCAATGGGTCGCGGACATCGCGAATCTGACCCGCCCCGACCGCATCTGCTGGGCCGACGGTTCGCAGGAGGAGTACGACCGGCTGTGCGCCGAAATGGTCGCGAGCGGCATGCTCATCAAACTCAATCCGGAGCGCCGCAGGAACTCCTATCTCGCCTGGTCCGATCCCACGGACGTCGCGCGTGTCGAGGACCGCACCTTCATCTGCTCCGAACGCCGCGAGGACGCGGGTCCCACAAACAACTGGGAAGCCCCGCAGAAGATGCGCGCCACACTGCGGGGGCTGTTCGAGGGCTGCATGCGGGGCCGTACGCTCTACGTCGTACCGTTCTCGATGGGGCCGCTTGGCAGCCCCATCGCGGAACTTGGAGTCGAGCTCACCGACAGCCCCTACGTCGTCGTCAACATGCGCACCAGGACCCGCATGGGCAGCGAGGTTCTCGACCTGCTGGGCACGGACGGGCGCTTCGTGCCGGCGATCCACTCGGTGG
>CAYWMY010000189.1:0-6006 GCA_964459405.1 uncultured Steroidobacteraceae bacterium
GCCACCTCTCAATCTCATCCCAGACGGTTTCAGGGCGCCGTCAACGCGCGTGCGCCATGAACGCCGTGCCATTGCAGGGTCACGCCCGGTGCAGCCGGTTCATCACGCGCTCAGCGCCCTCGGTGAGCAGCGCCGGAAATTCTTCAGCGGCGCGGCTCACCGCGCCATGAATCAGCGTCTCCTCGCCGGCCGGCGCGCGCCTGAGCACGTAGTCGATCACTTCCGCGCGATCGCCCGGATGACCGATGCCGAGCCGCAGCCGCCAGAAGCCCTCGCCGATGTGACTGACCGTGTCCTTGAGACCATTGTGCCCGCCCGCGCCACCGCCGGACTTCAGCCGCACCGTGCCCGGCTCCAGATCCAGCTCGTCGTGCGCCACCAGCACCTGGGCGGAAGGGATGCGCAGGTACTCGCACAGCGCACGCACCGCCACCCCGCTGCGGTTCATGAACGTGGTCGGCTTGAGCAGCCAGATCTCCGCACCGCCCACCTGACCCCGCCCCACGTCGCCCTGATAGCGGCGCTCGGGTTTCAGACGCACACCGTGTCGAGCGGCGAGTTCGTCGACGAACCAGAAGCCCGCGTTGTGGCGGGTGGCGGCGTACTCGCCGCCCGGGTTGCCGAGCCCGACCACCAGCCGCAGTGCCAGTCCTGACATCGCCTCGCCCTCCACGCGGTCTGCCGCAAAAGACTGGGGCCGCCCCGGGGCGGCCCCAGCGTGCGGACACGAAGCCGGAAATTACTTCTTGGCTTCCTTCTTCGGCTCTTCCTTCCTGGCCTCGGCGGCCGGCGCCGCAGCGGCAGCCTCCACAGCCGGGGCGGCCTCCTCGGCACGCGGGCTGTGGATCGAGACGATGGCCGGATCGCGGTCGTGCGCGAGATCGACGCACTCGACGCCCGTGGGCAGCTTCAGGTTCGAAAGGTGCAGCGTGTCGTTCAGCTCCATCGCGCCCATATCGACTTCGATGTACTCCGGCAGATCCTTCGGGAAGCAGCTGATCTCAACCTCGTTCTTGAGGTGAGACACGATGCCGCCCTGAGTCTTCACACCGGGCGCCGTGCCCTGGTTCACGAAATGCAGGGGCACGCTGACCCGCAGCTTCTCGTCGTCGCGCACGCGCTGGAAGTCGATGTGCACGATCTGGTTCTTGCACGGGTGGCGCTGGATATCGCGCAGGATCGCCGACTGGCTCTCGCTGCCCACCTTGATGCTGAGGATCGTGGTGTAGAAGCGCTCGTTGTCGAGCATCACCTGCAGCTTCGTATGGTCGAGCGCCAGCGCGCTCGCCTCGCTGCGGCCACCGTAGAGGATCGCCGGGACCTTGCCGCTGCGACGCAGGCGGCGGCTCGCACCCTTGCCCTGGTCGTTGCGGAGTTCCGCGACGAGTTCGAATGAAGTCTTCATGTCGTCTCTCCTTAAAGCTAGTCCAGGAATCCGTCACCCCGCGACCAGGCAGTGACGATCCGCCCTGGGCGACCCGCGCACGCATCGCGCATGCCGCGCGATCCGCCCGCCGATCCCCCGTCCCGTCCGGACCCTCCGGCCGGGATCATCCAAAACAAAACCTGCCCCGCGTCACGCCCCGCTGCCGGCGTGCGACGGCCCATGGCCTGCTCAGTCCACGTACAGGGAGCTGACCGACTCCTCGTCACGGATGCGCCGCATGGTCTCCGCGAGCAGCCCGGCAACGGACAACACGCGGATGCGCGGGCAGGCCTTCGCCGCAGCCGCCAACGGAATCGTGTCCGTGACCACCAGCTCGTCGAGCGCCGAGTTCGACACGCGCTCGACGGCCTTGCCGGACAGCACCGGATGGGTGATGTAGGCCACGACCTTCTTCGCACCCGCGTCCTTCAGTGCCTGCGCGGCGAGGCACAGCGTGCCGGCGGTGTCCACGAGGTCGTCGACCAGCACGCAGGTCTTGCCGCCCACATCGCCGATGATGTTCATGACCTGCGACTCGTTCGGCCGCGGACGGCGCTTGTCGATGATCGCGAGGTCGGCGTCGTCGAGCCGCTTCGCGATCGCGCGCGCGCGCACCACGCCGCCCACGTCCGGCGACACCACGATCATGTCCGGATACTTCTGCTTCCAGACGTCGCCGAGCAGCACCGGCGACGAGTACACGTTGTCCACCGGAATGTCGAAGAAGCCCTGGATCTGGTCGGCGTGCAGATCCACCGTCAGCACGCGGTCGATGCCCGCCGTCGAGATCATGTCGGCGACCAGCTTCGCCGTGATCGGTACGCGTGTGGCGCGCGGGCGGCGATCCTGGCGCGCGTAGCCGAAATACGGGATCACGGCCGTGATGCGGCCCGCCGAGGCACGCCGGCAGGCATCCGCCATCACGAGCAGTTCCATGAGGCTCTCGTTGGAGGGCGGACAGGTCGGCTGCACCAGGAACAGGTCGCGGCCGCGCACGTTCTCCATGATCTCGACCTGGATCTCGCCGTCACTGAAGCGGCCGACGAAGGCGCGACCCAGCGGCTGCATCAGGTGCCGCACGATCTCCTGCGCGAGCGCCGGATTGGCGTTGCCCGAAAAAACGGCCATCGTGGAGTGGTCCACGCAACTCTCCTCAACGACGCGCCAACGAATCCGGCCGCGAGCTGGCTGGGGTGGAAGGATTCGAACCTTCGTATGACGGAATCAAAATCCGCTGCCTTACCACTTGGCGACACCCCAATCGGAAACCCCATCGTCGCTCAAGCGTCCTGCGACGCTGCCTCCGCCGATGCGAGAGCCGCCGCCAGTCGCGCCGCGAGTGGTGAACGGTTCACGCCCTTCGCCACGAAGCCCTGCCAGCCCGCGGGCAGACCGAACAACGCACGCTCGGCCTGCAGGCGGTCCGCGCAGGGCACGAACACGCAGGAGCCCGTGCCGGTCATCTGCGCAGGCCCGTGCCGCGCGAGCCGCGCGATGGCCTGTCCGACTTCCGGGTGCCGGCCGACGACCACCGGCGTGCAGTCGTTCCGTCCCCCGGCGGCGAGAAAGTCGGCGATTGTGATGACCGGAGAATTTCTTGTCAATTCAGGGGCCTGAAACACGCTGGCCGTGCTGACGGCAACCCCGGGCCGAACCACCGCAAACCAGCGCTCGGGCAGCTCGAGCGGCGACAGGCGCTCGCCCGTGCCCTCGGCCCAGGCGCTGTGGCCATGCACGAACACCGGCACGTCGGCGCCGAGTTCCCGGCCCAGCCCCGCGAGCGCCGCCACCGAAAGTCCCAGTCCCCACAAGAGGTTGAGCGCGACCAGCACGGTCGCGGCATCGGAGCTGCCACCGCCCAGACCGCCGGCCGGCGGGATGCGCTTGTGCAGGTGGATGTCGACGCCACGCGTCACGCCGGTGGTGCGCTGGAGCAGGCTCGCCGCGCGCAGCGCCAGATCGGCCTCGGGCGGCACGTCGGCGGGCCCGGTCGCACGCCGCAGCACCCCGCCGCGCCTGACCTCGAAATCCAGCGAATCGCCGAAATCCAGCAGCTGGAACACCGTCTGCAGTTCGTGATAGCCGTCGGCCCGCCGCCCCACGATGTGCAGGAACAGGTTCAGCTTGGCCGGCGCGGGCCAGTCGCGGGAGATCATGGCGCGCGCGCCTCGAGCCGCCAGGCATCGATCACGAGCTTGAGCCGCAACCCGGGACGCTCGAGTACCAGCCGCCGCGGCAGCACGTCGTCCGCGACCGGCGTCCAGTCCTCGACGCGCACCCACCAGCCGTCGTCGTTGAACGCAACCGGCCGGCCGTTGCGGCCCACGACTTCCACGGCATCCACCCCGGCTCCCGTCCGGGGCGCCGGCACGCCGAGCATCCAGTAGCGCAGCTCACGTACGGGCAGCTCGACTCCGAGCTGCCGCGCGACAGCCTCGCGGCCCGCCGCGACGATCACCCCGTCGTGATCGCGCACGGTGATCTCATCGCCGGCCACCTCGACACGCAGCGCTCCGGCGCCGAACGGCCCGCCCAGGTCGATGCGGCTGGCCGCGGCCTGCTGCGCCCAGTCGAGCCGGGCGCTGAAACCCCGGCCCGATGCGGCGACCGCCACGCGTCCGGACAGGCTCCAGGTTTCCAGTGCCTGCAGTTCCGCACGGCGCTCCGGCCACTCGGTCGCGGGACGGACCATGCCCTGCGGCGCGCAGCCGCCGAGCGACAGCAGCACGATGGTGGCGACCGCGCGCGGCAGCCTGCGCAGGCAATCGTGGTTCACGGCCGGGGATGCGCCGCGATCGCGGCCAGCAGGTGCCGGTTGTCGGGATGATCCTTGAGCACGCGGCTCCAGAGCTCGTGCGCCTCGTCACGACGGCCCAGCCGCCACAGCGCCGTACCCAGGTGGCTCGCGACCTCGGCATCCTCGGTGAGGCGCCAGGCCCGCTCGAGATGCGCCAGCCCCTCGGCGACGCGCCCGCTCTGCACCAGGGCCCAGCCCATGGAATCGATGATCGGCCCGTTGTCCGGCTTCGCCGCAAACGCACGCTCGATCAGGCGCAGGCCCTCGGCCAGTTTCGGCGTACGGTCCACGAGCACATAGCCCAGCGCATTCTGCGCGGTGGGGTCGTCGGGCCGGCGCGCCAGCAGGTCCCGCAGCGTGCGCACCGCGGCATCGACGCGATCGGTGCGCTCCTGCAGCGTCGCGACCATGGCGTCGATCGCGTCGGCGTCGGGGTAGACCGCTCGCAGCCGCTCGAGCAGCACCAGCCCCTCGTCGGCGCGCTTCTGGTCCAGCAGCAGCGACGCGTGCCCCACGGCGAGCTCGACCGTACTGGCGGGATTCTCGTTCAGGAAATCGTCGAGCGCGGCCTCGGCCTCGACGCCGCGGCCAAGTTCCTCGTACAGCTGCACACGGCGCAGCAACGCAGCGCTGGCGCGCGGCCCGCTCGTGATGCGCGCGAGCCGGTCGAGCGCGAGCAGCCGGTCCCCGGTGCGCGTCGCAATCACGGCGAGATGCCACGCCGCGGCCTCGACGTTACGACCGCGCTGCAACAGCGCCTCGAGACGCGCACGCGCCTCGTCGTACCGGCCGGCCTCGATGTCCATCGCCGCGAGCGCCTCGACCGCGTCGTCCGCGACGCCGCGGTCGTTCGCCAGCACCTCGAGCAGCTGCCGCGCCTCGTCCCTGCGGTGCGCCTGCAGCAGGAACCACACCTGATTGAGCCGCGTCTCGCCATCGGCGCCCAGCGCCACCACGCCGGCGATGGCCTCGTCGTAGCGCGACAGCCGCACGAGTGCGCGCAGGCGGGCGAGCTCGGCCTCGCGCCACCCCGGACGCAGTTCGAGCGCACGCTGCGCGGCCGCCAGCGCAAGCGCACCGTGATCGGCACGCTCCCACAGCACACTGCTGGCGTAATGCGCCTCGGGCAGCCCGTCGTGGCGGCTCGTCAGGATCGCCATGACCGCCGCCGCGGCCGATTCGTCCTGTTCGGCCAGGAACGACGCCGCGAAAGCGCGCAGACCCTCGACCCTGTCGGGGTACGCGTGCTCCAGCACCCAGCTGAACTGCCGGGCGGACTCGGCCGGGCGATGCAGCCTGAGCAGCGTCATTCCGAGCAGCCGGTGCGCGCTCTCGGCATCCGGTACGAGTTCCAGCCAGCGGCCCGCCGCGGCCACGGCGGGCTGCCACTGGCTGGTCGCGAACGCGAGCCGCGTGGCGCGCTCCGCGATGGCAGCCTCGCGCGAGTGGCGCGCTGCGCGCACGTATCGCTCGGCGGCAACAGCCCAGTCCTGGCGTTCCACGGCGCGTTCCGCCGCGACGACGCGACGATCGTCGCGGCTCTGCCTGCCCGTGGTGGCGCCGGCCCCGGCGACCGGCAGCAGCATCGCCAGCAGCAGCACGAGGCACGCGCGCGCACCGATGCGGTTCAAGCCCCTCTGTGTCATCTGGTCCATGCCCCCGTCCGGCGCCCCGCCGCGCACGCGGTATCTGCACCGCACTATATCGCAGTGTCCCGGTACCGCCCCTGCCGCCACGCGCCGGGCGGGCACCCGCGCGGGCGCGCTTGTTTAGCCGGGTGGCA
>CAYWMY010000190.1:0-5984 GCA_964459405.1 uncultured Steroidobacteraceae bacterium
CCGCCCGGCGAATTGATGTACAGGTGGATGTCCTTGTCCGGGTTCTCGGACTCGAGGAACAGCAGCTGCGCAATGATGACGTTCGCCATGTAGTCCTCGATGGGGCCCACGCAGAACACCACGCGCTCCTTGAGGAGCCTCGAGTAGATGTCATACGCGCGCTCACCGCGCGCGGTCTGCTCCACCACCATCGGCACGAGATTCAACGCCCGGGTCTCCATGTTTCGCCTCACCCCCGACTGTTCCATGAGATCAGCTGGCCGCGCCGAAGTTCATGAGGTCCCGGAACGTCGTGCGCTGCTCCGTCACCTGCGCGCGCTCGACGAGCCAGTCGACCACCTGGTCCTCGACCGTCATCATCTGCAGCTGGCGCAGGGCCTGCTCATTCTGCAGGACCTGCTGGCGGGTGGCCTCGGGATCGCCGGCCGTCATCACCAGCTGGTCGAGCCGGGCCTCCACGCGCGTCGCATCGGGCTCGATGCCCTGGGCACGAACGAGGTCGTTGAGCAGCAGGCCCAGCGCCACGCGGCGCCGGGCGCCCGCCTCGAAGGACTCGCGCGGTGGCAGCTGGCGCGCATTCTGCGCACCCATGCGCCGCATGCTCTCGATCTGCATGTCGCGGATCTCCGCGTCCAGCAGCACGCGCGGCAGATCCAGCGGATTGGCCGCCAGCAGCTTGTCCAGGACCTGGGCCTTGAGCCGCGCGGCGATGGTCTGGGCGAGCTCGCGCTCCATGTTGGCGCGTACCTCGCGCCGCAGGGCCTCGACGCCGCCTTCCTCCACACCGAAGGCGCGGCAGAATTCCTCGTCCAGCTCCGGCAGCCGCGGTTCCTCGACCTTGCGCAGCGTCACCGTGAACTCCGCCGTCCTGCCCGCCAGCTCGGCCTTGCCGTAATCGGCCGGGAAGACGATCGGGTAGGTGCGCTCCTCGCCTGTGGCCGCGCCACGCAGGCCGGCCTCGAAATCGGCGAGCATGCGACCGGCGCCCAGCGGGAACACGATGTCCTTGCCGGAGCCGCCCTCGAACGGCTGGCCGTCCAGGCGGCCTTCGAAATCGACCGTGACGCGGTCACCGTCCTGGCATCCGCGCGTGACCTCGACCCACTCTGGACGCTGTTTGCGCAGCGACTCGATCATGGCGTCGACGTCCGCCTCCAGAACCTCGGCAGCCGGCCGCGTGATCTCCATGCCCTCGATGCCCTGGAGGTTGATCTCGGGGTAGACCTCGAACAGCGCCGCATACTTGAGGTCCCCGCCGACCTCGGCGGCGAGCGGCTCGATGCGGGGGCCGCCCGCTGGCCTCAGCTTTTCCTGTTGCACCGCATCCGCGAAGCTCGATCGCACCAGCTCACCCAGCACTTCCTCGCGCACCTGGGCACCGTAGTGCTGACGCACGATGTGGATCGGGGCCTTGCCGGGCCGGAAGCCGTTGATCCGCGCCGTGCGGCTGACGCGCAGCAGGCGGGCGTCAATTTCCTGCGAGACCTGTGCGGCCGGCACCGCGACTTCCATGCGACGTTCGAGACCGCTCAGTGTTTGGATCGAAACCATCATCTCATCAACCTCTGTTCAAGGACCTGCCAGGGTCGTACCCATGTACGGACGCGCCCCGGATCACATGCGTCATGCCGGGCGGGGCTCAACCACGGCCGGGTGTCTGGTGCGAAAGGAGAGACTCGAACTCTCACGGGTTGCCCCACCGGAACCTAAATCCGGCGCGTCTACCAGTTCCGCCACTTTCGCGCGTTCGTCGGCGGGCCGTTCCGCCGGGTCAAGCCACCGGAGTATCGGTGCAGACCCGCAGCGGCCGGCGCAGCCGGGCTCGTCGAAAGAGCCGGCGAGTATACCGAAGCCCAAGGCCGTCCGGGACTCGGGAATGACATCGAAACAGGCGTTTAGGCATTGGCGGGTCAACCTGGTGAACCGCTGGAGTCGCGCGGCGGCGCAGACCACGTTCAGGCCGCCGCGGGGAACCGAGAGCCACGCCGCGCGGGAACCTCAGCCCGCGCGGGAGCCCGGGCCCTGGCCCGCGCCGCCGGCACCACCCTTCGGGCGCCGGGGCTCACGGGGCATCTGCAGCACGCGCCGGCCGCCGTCGCGTCCCTTGGGCAGATCAGCATTCGGATCCGGCGGATGACGCTTCTGCCAGCCGGCACGCCCGAGCACCAGCGCAGACGGGAGCAGGAAGGCCACGAGCACGATCAGGCTGGTCGCACGCTCGGGGAACACGACCCCCAGGGCGCTGCGCGCATAGAAGGTCGAAATGGCGATGATCACGGCCAGCACCGCGCCCAGCCTGAGCGCCAGCACTGCGCGCGCCCCGACTCCCGGCACGGGCTGCACGTTGCGGCTGCCCTGGCGCCGAACGTAGTGGAACCTTGGAGCGGGGTTCGTCATCGACTTCGCTCTGCAGGAGCAAGGGCCACGATACCACGACGGCCGGCACGGGCCCCAGCCGCACGCCCACGGATGCATCAACCCCCGCGATGCGTGCCGGTCAGGTCGAACAGCGTGGTGGCCCCCGCGTCGAGCACCACCTCGCCACGCCCATTGCGTGTGAGCCATTGCCAGCGCACGACGCCAACCCGGCCGGACGCGGAGCGCGTGACCTCGAGCACGACCGCCTCCAGATGCAGCTCGTCGCCGGGACGCACCGGCGCCAGCCACTTCAGGTAGTCCAGCCCCGGAGAGGCGAACGAGGTCGAATCCGCGAGAACGACGCGGGCGAACAGCCGCATCGACAGCGCCCCGGTGTGCCAGCCGCTCGCGATGAGACCTCGCCACCGACCCGCGGCCGCACGTTCAGCATCCGTGTGGAACCACTGCGGATCGTAACGCGAAGCGAACTCGACGATTTCGGCCTGCGTCACGGGGCAGCGCCCGCAGTCGATGCGCTGGCCCTGATGGAACTCCTCGAACTTCATCCGCGACCGCCGCCCTCTGAAGTAAACGTTCAGTAACACATTGCCTTGTATGCGGGCGCCTGCCGCCGCGCCGGGGCCGGGAGCGTCAGAAACTGATGCCGGCGTCGCCCTCCGCGTGGATGGGCACGAGTTCGCGGTGCCGGATGCGCCAGCCTTCGGCCGTGCGCACCAGCTGGTCGCGATACTCGCCCCAGACCGTCAGTCGCTTGCCTTCGAAGCCCGGCTTGCTGCCGATGTGGATCGCCTGGAGGTAGGTGCTCGCCGTTGCCCGGTCGCCCTGCACCTGGATGTCCATGCTGCCCAGCAGGTGCTGCGTGGGGCCGCACTGGCCCAGCACCTTCGCGAAGAACGCACTCAGCGTCTCGACGCCCTGGTACGAGCCCGATTCGTGATAGTTGCCCGTGGCGTCCGGCGTGAACACCCGTTTCATGGCTGCGAAATCCCGCCGGTCCAGTGACTTCGCATACAGCGTCAGCACGTTCCGGATCGCTTCGATGTCGCCCGGTGCCCCGGCCGTCGTCTGCGTCGCTTCTGCCATCGTTCGTCCTCCACCCTGGTCCATCACAATGTGTGTAGCGAGCGCAGCGTCGGTCGCCAGCACCGCGGCGCCGGGTCCCGCCCCGCCGGCCGCGCCTGGCGGCTGCGCTTCACGCAGTTTCGCGGCCTGTGTCCGGAGGTAATGGCGCAGATCGTCGAGCTGCCCGTCCGTAAATTCCTCGAAGCGCGGCATGCCGCGCGCGACCAGCGCTCCGTCCCTCACGACCGACGCAAACGCAGCGGCATCGAGCGGAACCGCGGATGCGCGCAGGTCGGGGCCGACGCCCGCCGAGATCGCCTCGACGCCATGGCAGAAGGTGCAGTAGCGGCCATAACGCTCGGCCACCTGCGCCGCGCGCGCAGCATCGGGCCGGAACCCGGGATCCGCAACAGGGCGCAGCGGCGGCGGCTCGGTCATCGGCAGGCTCGCGTTGCCGTCCAGCACGAACGTCAGCACGCGGCGTGCCTGGGTGCGGTAATCGATACCGAAGCGGGCGACCAGCGGCCCCAGCGCGCCGCCACCGGTACCGACTCCGGTCAGCACAGTCACGTACTGGCGGCCATTCACCGCGTAGCTGACCGGCGGCGCGAGCACCGGGCCGCCGGTATCGAAGGACCACAGCCGCGTGCCGGACTTCGCATCGTAGGCATTGAAGCGGTCATCGATCTGTCCCTGAAAGACCAGATCGCCCCCGGTCGCCAGCACACCGCCGTTCCAGAATGCCGGCGTCGGCACCTGCCAGACCTTCTTCTGCGCGACGGGATCCCACGCCAGCAGTGAACTCGTACCGTTCGTGCCCGCCTCGTCCGGAGCGACGATGGTGGCATTCAGGCCGCCGTCGAGTGCATAGCCCGGCCAGCGTTTCCAGTTCTTCACATCGATGCCGACGTCGTCGTAGTACGACATCAACTCGATGGCCGGAATGTATGCCAGGCGCGTCTGCGGGCTGTAAGCCATGGGCAGCCAGGTGTGCGCCCCCATCGGGCCGGGCTTCATGAGGAACCGGCTGCCATCGGGATAGCGCGCACCGCGCACCTCCGCCGGCCGCCCGGTCTTCAGATCGATGTGCGTCGCCCAGCTGACCGGCACGATCGGCTCGGCCGAGATGAGCTTGCCGTTCATACGGTCGATGACGTAGAAGAACCCGTTCTTCGGCGCCGTCATCAGGACCTTGCGCGTGCGGCCTCCGATCTTGAGGTCCGCGAGCTGCATGTCGGTCGATGAGTTGTAGTCCCAGGTCTCGGCCGGATTCACCTGGTAATGCCACTTGTACGCGCCGGTGTCGGCATCGAGCGCGACGATGGAGCACAGGAAGAGGTTGTCGCCAACGCCGTTGCTGCGGATGCGGTGATTCCAGGGCGAACCATTGCCCGTGCCCAGGATGATGGTCCCGGTCTCGGCGTCGTAGGTGAACGCGTTCCAGACGTTGCCGCCACCGCCGTATTTCCACCACTCGCCGGACCACGTCTTCGCAGCCATTTCCATCGCGGGGCTCTCGAAGCCCTCGGCCGGGTTCCCCGGCACCAGGTGGAACCGCCACAGCTGCCGGCCGGTCTCGGCATCGTAGGTCGTCACATAGCCGCGGAAATCGTCGAAGTCGGCGCCAGACTGACCGATGATGACCTTGCCGTCGAACACACGCGGCGGCCCGGTGATGCTGCCGGCGTTCTTCGGATCGACCGTCAGCACGCTCCAGACGGGCCTGCCGGTCTTCGCGTCGATCGCGATCAGGCGCCCGTCGACCGTGCCGGTGTAGACCTTGCCGTTCCACCAGGCGATCCCGCGACTGCCCCAGTTGAAGCGCAGCTTGCGACCCGCCGCTTCGGGCGCCTTCGGATCGTAGACCCAGAGTTCGCGGCCACTCGCGGCATCGATGGCGTGCACCACGCTGTAGCCGCGCGCGATGTAGATCACGCCGTCGACGACCACGGGCCCCGTCACCGAGTTGCCGACCGGGAGATCCAGCGACCAGGCGAGTCCGAGCCTGCCGACGTTCCGCGCGTTGATCTCATCGAGCGGGCTGAAGTGCTGCTCACCATAGGTACGACCGAAAGCGGGCCAGTCGCGGCCATCGGCCTGGTCGCGCAACCGCGCATCGAGGCTGCCCGTCTCCGCAGCCGGGATTCCCGGCCCGAGGATCATCGCCACGCCGCAGGCCATGGCCGCGACGGCTCGCACGATCATTCTCGTTCGCATCGCTGCCCTCACCCCCTCAGTACCGCACCGATGGACCGGGTCACGAGATCGAGGATCTGTTCATGATCCCACATGATCCACCACGCAGTATCACGAGATGGGTTCTAGTGCGTGCCGGCATCCGCCGTGCCATCTCCTTGCGAACCCGCCGTTGCAGCACGGTCCCCGCCTCGCGCGGCGCTGCGCAGCTTTGCCGCCCGAGTGCGGATGTAGAACGCCAGATCGGCGAGCTGCTCGTCCGTGAATTCCTCGTAGCGCGGCATGCCGCGCGGCACCAGCACGCCTCCCCGCACGATGGCCGCAAAGGTGCGCGCGTCCAGCGGGAC
>CAYWMY010000191.1:0-5474 GCA_964459405.1 uncultured Steroidobacteraceae bacterium
CGATGACCGCGCCGACCCCGGTGTCGGCGTACCTGCATTCCGCGACAATGGTGAAGGCGGGAGTCTTCCTGCTGGCGCGCCTGTGGCCGGCGCTGTCCGGCACGGATCTCTGGTTCTGGACGTTCTCGATCGCGGGCGGCGCGTCGCTGCTGGTCGGGGCATTCGCCGCGGCTTTCCAGCGCGACATGAAGGGTGTGCTGGCGTATTCGACCATCAGCCACCTGGGCCTGATCACGCTGCTGCTCGGCATGAACAGCACGCTGGCGCTGGTGGCCGCGGTGTTCCACATGGTGAATCACGCCACGTTCAAGGCCTCCCTGTTCATGGCGGCCGGCATCGTCGATCACGAAACCGGCACACGTGATCTGGCGCGCCTGGGCGGACTGCGGCGCCTGATGCCGCTCACCACGGCGCTCGCGATCGTGGCCGCAGGCGCAATGGCCGGGGTGCCGCTGCTGAACGGCTTCCTGTCGAAGGAAATGTTCTTCGCCGAGTCGATCGTCGCGGGCAGCGAGAGCGGGCTGCGGTTCACACTGCCGGCGGTGGCGACGCTCGCCGGCGTATTCAGCGTCGCGTATTCCCTGCGGCTCATCCACCAGGTCTTCTTCGGCCCTCCGTCGCAGGGACTGGCGCGCTCGCCGCGCGAGCCCACGCGCGGCATGCTGCTGCCGAGCGCCGTGCTGGTGAGCGCGTGCCTGCTGGTGGGCATGCTGCCGGCCCAGACCATCGGGCCGCCGCTCGCCGCCGCCGCGCAGTCGCTGCTGGGAGCCGGCGTGCCGCAGTACGAGCTCGCGGTGTGGCACGGGTTCACGCCGGCACTCATGATGAGCTTCGTGGCGCTGGCGGGCGGCACGGCCTTCTACCTCGTGCTGCACGTCCGGCAGCGGACCATGGTGCCGGCACCGCTGCTCTCGCGGCTGAACGCGGGACGGATCTTCGACGTCATCAATGTCGCGATGATCCGGGGCGCGGGACGCCTGACGCGCATGCTGTTTTCCTGGCGCCTGCAGCCACAGCTGCTGCTCATCGTCTGTGCGGCGCTGGTGGCCGGTTTCCTGCCGCTGGCGCTCATGGGCTTCGCACCCGGGACGATGCCGCTCACGCCACTCGATCCGCTGTTCGCGATGCTGTGGGCAATCGGCGCCGCATGCGCCGTCGGTGCGGCGCTGCAGGCCAAGTTCCACCGGCTCGCGGCACTCATCATGGTGGGCGGCGTGGGGCTCGTGACCTGCCTGACGTTCGCGTGGTTCTCGGCACCCGATCTGGCGCTCACGCAGATCAGCGTGGAGGTCGTGACGCTGGTGCTGATCCTCCTCGGCCTGCGATGGCTGCCGCGGCGGCTGGAGCTCGACGAGCTGCGGCGTTCGAAGTTTGCGGCGCAGACACGCCGCATCCGCGACTCCACGGTGGCGATCATGGCCGGCGCCGGTTTCGCCGCGCTCGCCTTCGCGGTGCTGACCCGGTTGCCCGCGAGCGAACTGGCGCCGTTCTTCCTGCGCAACGCGATCGAACAGGCCGGTGGGCGCAATGTGGTGAACGTGATGCTGGTCGACTTCCGCGGTTTCGACACGCTGGGCGAGATCACGGTGGTCGGCATCGTCGCGATGATCGTTTATGCATTGCTGCGCCGGTTCCGGCCCGCGCCGGAGAGCATCGCGGCACCGCGCGCGCCGGCGCGGGCTGGCGCGGAGGAGCTGGCGCTCGCGGCGCTCTCCGACGCGCTGCCGGGCGGCGACCTGAAGATCCCCGCGGTGCTCGCGCGGCTGCTGCTGCCCATGGCCGGCATGGTGTCGCTGTATTTCCTGCTGCGCGGCCACAATGCGCCCGGCGGTGGTTTCGTCGGCGGTCTGATCATGGCGACCGCGGTCGTCGTTCAGTACATGGTGGGTGGCACGATGTGGGTGGAGTCGCGGCTCAGGGTTCACCCGCTGGTCTGGATCGGCCTGGGGCTGCTCGCGGCCCTGGCGGCCGGCATCGCCGCATGGTGGTCCTCGCTGCCGTTCCTGTCGGCGCTGACCGTGGACGCCCACCTGCCGGTGTTCGGGCACATCCATCTGTCCACCGTGCTGCTGTTCGATCTGGGCGTCTACATGCTGGTCGTCGGCGCGACGCTGCTGATGCTGGTCGCACTCGCACACCAGTCGCTGCGCAATCCACGCAGGACGGTCACGCCGGTGCCGCCCGGCGTGGAAGGCGAGGCACAGCTCCAGAACGGGGAGGCGGGCTGATGGAGATCGTCTATGCCCTGGGCATCGGCATTCTCGCCGGCTCCGGTGTGTGGCTGCTGCTGCGCCCGCGCACCTTTCAGGTGCTCATGGGACTGACGCTGCTCTCCTATGCCACCAACCTCTTCATCTTCAGCACCGGGCGGCTCATCCTGCACCGGCCGCCGATTCTCGATGCGGCGGCCGGCACAGGCAACACGATCGACCCGGCGCTCTACGCGGACCCGGTGCCGCAGGCGCTGGTGCTGACGGCGATCGTGATCGGGTTCGCGACGACCGCGCTGTTCCTGGTCGTGCTGCTTGCGCTGCGGGGACTGACGGGGACGGACCACGTGGATGGCCGGGAGCCGGAGGCATGAACGCCCTTCTGCGGCATCTGGTCGTGCTGCCGGTGGTCGTGCCGCTGATTGCCGGCGCGGTGATGCTGTTCCTGGCCGAGGAGCGTCGCAGCGCGCGCGTGGCGCTGGCCGTGACCTCCCTGCTGGTGCAGCTCATCGTCGGTGTGGTGCTGCTCTATCTGACCAGCGATGCGGCGCCGTTCATCTGGGAGGAAGGCGTGGGCGTGTATGCCATCGGCGGCTGGCCGGCGCCGTTCGGCATCGTGCTGGTCGTCGATCGTCTGTCCGCGATCATGGTGACGCTCACGGCGGTGGTCGTGCTGGCGGCGCTCGTCTATTCCATCGCGCGCTGGGACCGTCCAGGACAGCCGTTCCATTCGCTGTTCCAGTTCCTGACGGTGGGTCTGAACGGCGCGTTCCTGACTGGCGACCTGTTCAACCTGTTCGTGTGCTTCGAGGTGCTGCTGGCCGCCTCCTATGGATTGGTTCTGCGCGGAGGCGGCGCCGAACGGGCCAAGCTGTCCCTGCACTACATCGCGGTCAATCTGGTCGCATCGTTCCTGTTCCTGATCGGTGTGGCACTGATCTACGGCATGGCCGGCACGCTGAACATGGCCGACCTGGCCGGACGCGCCGCGGCGCTCGCGCCGGATGACCGCGCGGTGTTCGATGCCGGGGCCGCGATCCTCGGCATCGCCTTCCTGATCAAGGCTGGCAGCTGGCCGCTGAATTTCTGGCTGCCCGGGACCTACGCGGTCGCGATTGCGCCCGCTGCGGCCGCGTTCGCGATGATGACCAAAGTGGGGCTCTATGCCGTGCTGCGTCTCGGTACGCTCATGGAGGAATACGAGACACTCGGCGCGGCATTGCTCTACCTCGGCCTCGGGACGCTGGTGTCCGGAACGATCGGCATGCTCGCGGCCAAGCACATCGCGCGCCTGGTCGGCTACTCGGTGCTCGTGTCGACGGGCATCGTGCTCGCGGCCCTGGGCCTGCGCATCGAGGCGCTCACCGCGCCGGTGCTGTTCTACATCATCGTCTCGGTGCTGACGACGAGCACGTTCTTCATGCTGACCGGCATGACCGAGCGTACGCGTGGCGCGTACCCTGCCGTCGCCGCCGACGATGCTGCCGTGCCGCAGCCGTTGTACATGGCCTACGGGATCAGGGAGCCGTCGGTGCACGCGGGCAGTGACGACGTCGGTATCGCGATTCCGGCGGCCATGGCCTTCCTGGGCATGGTGTTCGGGTGCTGTGCGCTGCTGGTGACGGGTCTGCCGCCGCTGCCGGGCTTCCTGGCCAAGTTCGCGCTGCTGTCGACGGCGCTCGACGCGGGGGTAACAGCCGGGGTCCCGGTGTCGACGTGGCTGCTGTGCGGCGCCGTGCTGGCCTCCGGCCTGGCCGGCGGCATCGCACTGAGCCGCGTCGGGATGCGTCTGTTCTGGAGCCATGCCGCGCGCACGACGCCGAGGCTGCGACTGGTCGAGTCAGCCCCGGTCGCGGCGCTCGTGCTGTTGTCCCTCGGGCTCGGGGTCGCCGCCGACCCGGTCACGCGCTACCTGGAGTCGGCGGCGCACTCCCTGCACCAGCCCGACACCTACATCCGTTCGGTGCTGTCGCAGCGCACGCGTCGCGAGCAGCCGGGAGCGCCGGTGCCATGAAGCGGAGTCGCGGACGCCTCTCACCCGTGATGGTCCTGGGGCTGACGGGGCTGTGGCTGATGCTGAATCAGAGCCTCGCGCCCGGGCACGTGGTGCTGGGCCTGCTGCTGTCGCTCGCGCTGGCCTGGTTCGGGTCCACGCTGCGGCCGCTGCAGTCGCGACTGCACCGCCTGGATCAGGCCGCGCTGCTGCTGCTGGTCGTGCTCAGGGACATCGTGCGCTCGAATCTGGGCGTGGCGCGCATCGTCCTCGGCACCGTGCGCGGCAGCCGGGTGCGTTCGGGATTCCTGCAGATTCCGCTGGAACTGCGTGATCCGCACGGACTCGCGGTCCTCGCGGCGATCGTGACCTCGACGCCGGGAACGGTGTGGGTGGGTCTTTCGGCCGACGGCAGCACGCTCACGCTGCACGTGCTGGATCTCAAGGACGAGAACGAGTGGATTCACCTGATCAAGGACCGCTACGAGCGGCGCCTGAGGAGGATCTTCGAGTGAACGCCTTCTTCGACTTCGCCGTGTCGTTCGCGTCCGCCAGCGTCGTGGTCGCCATGATCTTCGCCGCGCTGCGCCTCTTCCTGGGGCCGAGGGCACAGGACCGCGTGCTGGCCTTCGATACGTTCTACATCAACGGCATGCTGACGTTGCTGCTGCTCGGGGTCCGCTCCAGTTCCAGCCTGTACTTCGACATGGCGCTGCTGATTGCGTTGTTCGGATTCGTGGGCACCATCGCGCTTGCCAAGTTCCTGCTGCGCGGGGAGGTGATCGAGCCATGACGGAAACCATGTTGCCGCTGTGGGCGGCACTGCCGGCCGGGCTGCTGCTGATCGCGGGTGGGCTGCTCGTCGTCATCGGATCGCTGGGCCTGCTGCGGTTGCCGGATTTCTACTCGCGCATGCACCCGCCGACCATGGGAACGACGCTCGGGACCGGATGCGTGCTGATCGCCTCGATGCTGGTGTCGTCGGCGCTGCTGGGCCGGCCGGTCATCCACGAGCTGTTGATCACGCTGTTCGTCGTCCTCACCTCGCCCGTGACCGCGACACTGCTGATGCGCGCGGCCGTGACACGGACCCGCCCGCACGCCAAGACAGAGGGCGGATGACGGGCCACCGTGCGATGACGTCCGCCAGCCGATCAGGACCATGCCCCGGTGAACGCTCGGCAATGGCCCTCAGCCGCTGCCGCGGCGCATGGCTTCGAGAGCCGCCTGCGTGAGGAATCCCGAACGCGTCTGAGCGTGCGTGCGCGCGA
>CAYWMY010000191.1:5484-5927 GCA_964459405.1 uncultured Steroidobacteraceae bacterium
GGATTCACGTTTGCCTTGCATCAGCTCGGTCGCCGGGGACCCTCTTGCGCGGAGACGTGCCCGGCGCGTCGCGCGCGCTGGTCCAGCGCCTCCATCGCGATGCCGTAGTCCATGGACTCGCCGCGCCAGCGGCTCACAGCCGTCTGCGGCGTGATGCGGATGGACTGCGCGGTGTTGGCGGCGATGATTGCAGAGCATCGCGCGTGGTCATTCAGACTCGCGGGAGCATGCGGGCAGTTCGGATGGCGCGCTGATCCGTCCTCTCCCGATGCCATCACTGCCGCACGCGGCCGCGGCATGCCGGCGGCGGTTTCCAGCACATCGCCGTTCGGCAAGTGAAAGCTCCACTGCGCGTCCGCGAGCGCTTCGATCCGCACACCGCCTTCGTGCACGAGGCGATGATGGAAGCGGCACAGGGAAATGAGATTGCCGAGCTTCGTCGC
>CAYWMY010000192.1:0-5861 GCA_964459405.1 uncultured Steroidobacteraceae bacterium
CACCCCCCCTGCTCGCTCAGCCCCTCGTCCTGTCCGCGGCGCGACCTCGTGGCTGATCCGTGACCGGTCGATTCGGACGTGATTGACTGGCCTATACTTGCGGCGCGGGTGGAACTTCGACCGGTCAGGGTCCAGCTTCCGGCCCGATCGATGCGATCCCGCCCGCGTGACCCGACGTCGCGCGGCCCGTGAATCGGCGCGCGACGGACCCCTGTTCTCCGTGTTCAACTCCGGGGGGTAGTACGCCATGTCTTCCTTCGATCAGCAGAAATTCGAACAGCTGCAGGGCAAGGTGCTGTCCGATGTCGGTGGCGCCATGGCCCTGCTCATGGCCTACATTGGCGATCAGTCGGGCGTGTATCGCGCCCTGGAATCGCTGGGTCCCTGCAGCCACGAGGCGCTCGCCCGCGAGGCGCGGGTCGATGCGCGCTACCTGCGGGAATGGCTGTCCGCCAATGCGGCGGCCGGCTACGTCGACTACGACGCGAAGAACGACACGTTCAGCCTCTCGCCCGAGCAGGCGGCGCTGTTCTCGCACGAGGGCGAGGTCACCTGCATGCAGGGCTTCTTCCAGGCCATCGTCGGGCAGTACGCAACCCACGACACGGCGGTCGAGGTCTTCCGCTCGGGCCGCGGCCGGCCCTGGGCCGAGCACCACGGCTGCTGCTTCTGCGGCACGGACCGGTTCTTCCGCCCCGGCTATGTCGCCAACCTCGTCGAGCAGTGGATCCCTGCGCTCGATGGCGTCAGCCCGAAGCTCGAAGCCGGCGCGAAGGTGGCCGACATCGGCTGCGGCCTCGGGTCGTCGACGATCCTGCTCGGCCGTTCCTTCCCGAAGTCGAAGATCTACGGCTTCGATTTCCACGCGCCGTCGATCGAGACGGCACGCGCAAAGGCCGCAGAGGCCGGCGTCGAAAACGTCGAGTTCCAGGTCGTGAAAGCCAAGGAGTTCCCGGGCCGCGACTACGACCTCGCGTGCATCTTCGATGCGCTGCACGACATGGGTGACCCGATCGGCGCGGCCCGACACATCCGCGAGACCCTGCGGCCGGATGGCACGTTCATGGTGGTCGAGCCGCTGGCGGGCGACGATCTCGCGTCGAACCTGAATCTGCTGGGCGGAATCTTCTACGGCTTCTCGACCACCGTGTGCGTGCCGACCTCACGGGCGCAGGAAGTGGGCCTCGGACTCGGCGCACAGGCCGGCGAAAAACGGCTGAGCGACGTGCTGCGCGCGGCAGGCTTCTCGCGCATCCGCCGGGCGACGGAAACGCCGACCAACATGGTGCTGGAAGCGCGGCGCTGACCGCGGCGTCCAGGGAAGCCGCCCGACGAGCGACTTCGCTCGCTCGTGCAACAGCTCAGAGAAACCGCGGCAAGGCGGGCGCGCGCCACGCCGCGGGTGCGACCACCGAGGACCGGGCGGGCGCCACCCCGAACCGGTGGTCGTACTGCGCCGCCGGACCGGATCCCGGCACTGCGGTCGCGCCCCGGCAACACCGGGACCAGGATCCCGGGCGACCCACCAATTGCCCATCACCACATCCCATCGTAACGCTGCTGCAGGAAACGCCGATCTCCGTCTCGGCCGTCACCGCCAGCGACATCGATCGCATGGTTGCCAAGGACCTGTCCGGTGTCGCCGCCCTCGTCCCGGCCTTTTCTGCCGCGCGCGTGACCGCCTTCAACGCTGCTTCGTTTGCGATGCGCGGCGTCGGCATCACTGACATCATCGTCTGCCAGGATTCTCCGGTCGGCGTGCAGGTGGGTGCGAAGTTCGGCGGCGCGACGTAGCATTGGGCGTTCCGCCTGCTGGCCGGGCCACGTCGGACGGCAGGCGCACCGACACAGAATCTCCCGGCCCGCAGCAGGCCCGGACATGCGGTCCGGCAGGCTTGTGAGGCGTGCCCGTACCCGCGCCGACTCCAGGAGAACCGCATGATCAAGCTGATCTACTGCCTGCGCCGTCTGCAGAGGCTGTCGCTGGAGGAGTTCCAGGCACACTGGCTCGAACAGCATGCGCAGTTTGGACGACGCTCACCGCTGATCCGGCGTTACGTGCAGTACCACACGCTGGCCGATGATCCGGTCCGCGAGGCCATGGTGCAGGCGGGGGCGAGCCGGCTCGACGCGTACGACGGGGTCTCGGTCGCCTGGTGGGACGACCTCGATGCCATGCGCCGGGACATGACCACGAGCCCGCACGTCGCTGCGGCACTGGAGGACGAAATGTTCTTCATCGACCACAGCCGGTCGGTCGCCTTCCTGACGCGTGAACAGGTCATCGTCGAACCCGAGGGCAACTCACCCTACGTGCTCTTCGAATGCCTGCGCCGCCTCGAGGGCATCGACCGTGCGGAATTCCAGAGGCGCTGGCTCGACCATGCACGCTTCGGCCGGCAGGCCCATGCGGCGCGGCTGCTCATGGGCTACGTGCAGAACCACACGTTGCTGGAGGAAGCCACGGCGAACCTCGAGGGTCTCGAAGCACTTGGCACGAATCCGGATGCCTGGGACGGTGCGACCACGGCCTACTTCGAGAGCGTCGCCAAGTTCAAGGCGCTGGTCGCCGCCCCGCTCGCTGCGGTCGAAGCGTACGACGACGAGCGGACGTTCATCGATCACGGGCGCTCGGTCAACATGCTGACGCGCCGTCACGTGATCAAGGACCGTATCCGGTGACCATGGCATTCACGGAGACACTGCGATGATCCGGCTGTTCTTTCCGATGCGGCGGCTGCCGCATCTGACGCAGGAAGAGTTCCTCGCACACTGGATCGACGTGCACGCGGTACTGAACGAGCCGTTCCGGCTGATCAGGGCCTACGTGCAGTACCACACACTCGTCGACGACCCGACACGCAAGGTGCTGGCGAAGGCCAGCCTGAGTGAGCTGGATCCCTACGACGGCATTCCGAGCGCCTGGTACGACACACTCGATGACATGCTCACGGAACACGACATCGAGAAGACGCCCTACGCGGCGCCCGCGGTGAAGGACCACGCACTGTTCATCGACGACAGCCGTTCCGTCGCCTGCTTCACCCATGAGCATCCCATCGTCGAGCCCGACGGTGCCGTGCCCTACGTGCTGGTGGGGTGTCTGCGACGACGCGCAGGACTCGATGCCGCGGCCTTCCAGCGCGCCTGGCTCGGGCAGGAGGACGCGATGCGCTCCGCGCATGCCGCAGGACTGATCGCGGGCCTCGTTCAGTGTCACGCGAACCTCGACAACGCGGGCCACATCGAGGGCATCGGTTCGGCACAGGAGCCCTGGGATGGCATCGAAACGCTGTACTTCGACAGCATCGCGGGCTTCAAGGCTTATGCCGCATCACCCGTCACGGAGCAGTCGTTCGCGGCTGAGCGGGCCTTCATCGATCACCGCCAGTCGGTCTACATGCTGACGCGCCGGCACGTGATCCGGAATATCGTGAGATAGGGGCCTGCCGCAATCCCGCTGCGCCGATCGCGCACGGGGTGCGCGTGCCGCCATCCCCGCCCCGGGGGCGCAACGGCATGGATGGCGTGCGGCGGGATCGCCGCGCAGGGAGTCACCACCCCGCTCGCGGCACCGCGCAACGTTCCACGCTAGCGGCGAAATCTGGTAGCGTGGATCGGCACAGCAGCCTGTTTGCGGGCTCAGTCAGGAGAATCCCATGCAGCTTGGCCGTCTCGGTGTCTGGACCTGGCTTGACGCACTGCCCACCCGCGAGGCCGTGTCCTTTGCGCAGCAGATCGAGGCCTGGGGCTATTCCGCGCTCTGGGTGCCGGAGGGCTTCGGCCGCGATCCCTTCACGATCCTGTCGCTGCTGGCCGCGAACACGACGCGGCTCAGGCTCGCAACCGGCATCGCCAACATCTACGCGCGCGACGCCATGGCGATGAACGCGGCGCAACTGTCGCTCGGCGAGATCTCGGCCGGACGTTTCATCCTGGGCCTCGGTGTGTCGCATGGACCCATCGTGAAGGACGTGCGTGGCCACGACTACGGCGCCCCGGTCGCGACCATGCGCGCCTACCTCGACGCCATGCAGCGCAGCACCTTCCAGGCACCGCGACCGGCCGAGCCGCCGCCGGTACTGCTCGCGGCGCTGCGCCCGCGCATGCTGGAACTCGCGGCAGAACGCGCGCGCGGCGCGCATCCCTACAACGTGACGCCCGAGCACACCGCGCGGGCCCGCAGGGTCCTGGGACCGAAGGCCTGGCTGTGCCCGGAACAGATGGCGCTGCTCGAGACCGATGCCACGCGGGCACGTGCTGTCGCGCGCCAGCACCTGGCTCTGTACCTCGGGCTGCCGAACTACGTGGAGAACCTGCGCACGCTCGGATTCAGCGACGCGGACTTCCAGGCCGGCGGCAGCGATCGCCTCGTCGACGCCCTCGTGGTCTGGGGCAACGAGCAGCAGATCGCCGCGCGCATCCGCGAACACCATGACGCCGGTGCCGACCACGTCTGCATCCAGCCGTTCCGGCCGGATGGCACGGCGGGTCCCGATCTGCGCCTGCTGGAGGCCCTGGCTCCCGGGTGAGCCTGTCGCGGCGCGCCGCGCGACATGCAGCGGGCAGCGGGCAGCGGGCAGCGGGACGAGGATGACTGATCTCCGCCCCGCCTGCTGCCAGCGGAAGGTCGGCCCATCCCGTGCCGATCACTGCAGAAAGAGCCGGCTGCGGTGTTTCACGCGAGTTCGCGCGTCTCGATACCCTCGCGCGCGAGTGCTGCGCGCAATTCCTCGATCTGGTCGTGGCCCCGGGTCTCCAGCGTGAGATCGATCTCGACCCCGCCGACATCGAGGTGCGCGAACGCACGGTCGTGCTGGACTTCCATGATGTTGGCGCCGATGTCGGCGACACACTGGCAGATGCGCGCGAGTTCACCGGGGCGGTCGCGCACGAAGGCGCGCAGGCGCACCAGGCGTCCGTCCTTGGCAAGGCCGCGCTCGATGATGCGTGACAGCAGGTTCGGATCGATATTGCCGCCGCAGACGATCACGGCGACGTTCCGGCCCTCGAGACCGCGCACCTTGCCGAACAGCAGCGCCGCGAGTCCGGCCGCGCCGCCGCCCTCGACCACCGTCTTCTCGATCTCGAGCAGCTTCAGGATCGCGCTCGCGATCTCGCCTTCGCTGACCGTGACGATCTCATCGACGTAGCGGCGTGCGATGGCGAGTGTGCGCTCACCCGTGCGCCGCACGGCGAGGCCGTCCGCGATGGTCGGCTGCGCTCCGACCTCGACCGGCCGGCCCGCGGCGAGCGCAGCCAGCATCGAAGTCACGGCCACGGGCTCGACGCCGATGACGCGCACCTCGGGACGCAGCGCCTTGACGGCAATGGCGATGCCGCCGATGAGTCCGCCGCCACCGATCGGCACGATCACCGCATCGAAGGGCGTCTCCTCCTCCATGAGTTCGAGACCGATGGTGCCCTGCCCCGCGATAATCGCGTCGTCATCGAAGGCGTGAACGAACACGAGGCCCTGCGCCTCGCCGATCGTGCGCGCGTGCGCATAGGCCTCGTCGTAGCTCGTGCCGTGCAGGATCACTTCGCCGCCCAGCGTGCGCGTATTCGACACCTTGACGAGCGGCGTGGTCCGCGGCATCACGATCACGGAGCGGATGCCGAGCCGCGTCGCGTGGTACGCGACCCCCTGCGCATGGTTGCCGGCACTCGCGGCGATGACTCCGGCGCGGCGCCCCGCCTCATCGAGCAGCAGCAGCCGGTTCAGCGCACCACGCTCCTTGAAGCTGCCGGTCATCTGCAGGTTCTCGAGCTTGAAGTACGTGTTCGCCCCGCACAGCCGGCTCAGCGTAACCGTCCATTCCACGCCGTTCTGTAGGTGCTCGGATTTGTCGGCGATGCTG
>CAYWMY010000193.1:0-5854 GCA_964459405.1 uncultured Steroidobacteraceae bacterium
CCATTAATCTCGTTTAGAGTATTTCCAGGGTCCAATAAACGCCGGCTGTACCGGCAGTGCTTATTCTAAGTCTGGGAATAAGAATTTCAAGCCCGCCGGGTGAGCGGGCGCATTCTTCGTTTCCCGGAACCCGCGTATCCGACGGGCGCGGGAGATGGGGGTCATGCTGTATTCAACGGTGCCCGCGCATCAGACGCGCGGGCGCGCAGGAGGGCCGCGAGACGAGCGTAAGGATCGCCCGCGAGACGAGGGGCCCTCCGTCAACAGCCCGCGCGGCCCGCACTCTCATCACGGGAAATGCAGCATGTTCCCATTTCCCTCACCGGTCGCGCCTGCGGCGACTGAAGGCTACGCGAGAACCCGGCAGGCTGATCCCCGGCGCTGTGCGCTCGACGAGCACCTCGCGCCGGAACCGGACGAGCCGCGCCGGTCGCCCGCCGGTATCCAGCGTCACAGCACCGGTCTCCTCGACGAGTCCCTGCTGCTCGACCAGGCGCCGGAAGTTCGGCTTGTGCAGCCGTACGCCCGCCAGTGCCTCGACCGTGCGCTGCAGCTGCAGCAGCGTGAAAGCCGGGGGCATCAGCTCGAACACCACGGGGCGGTACTTGATCTTGCCGCGCAGCCGCGCGATGGCCGTCGCCAGAATGCGCCGGTGGTCGCCCGCCATCGGATGTCGCCCCGGCAGCGCCTCGGGACCGGCCGGTGTCGTGGCCTCCGGGACGAGGCCGGCCTCGAAGAGCAGCTCGTAGCGCTCCAGCACGCGCTCGTCGTTCCAGGTGCCGTCCGCGAGCGCGAAGGTCACCGACAGACGCTCGCGCCGCATGCGGCGGTCGCCGTCAGTCTCGGCAGCATCCACCCACGCCGCGAGCTTTGGCTCGATGAGGTCCAGCACCGCGGGCCGGCCGTGGCGCCAGTCCTCCCAGGGGAAATAGCGGTACCAGTCGTGCCAGGCGGCTTCCTCGGAGCCCGCGGGGAAGGCCTCGCGCACGAGCGCGAGATAGCCGATTGACAGCACGCGCGCAACCGCGGCAGCGGAGGTATTCCGACGGTCGCGATCGCGGTCGCCGAAGGTATAGAGCTGCTCGACGTAGCCCAGCGTGTGCCGCGTCTGGTGCTCCACGTAGGCGCGCAGGCCCTGCTCCAGCGTACGGTGCACGCTCTGCAAGGGACCCGCCGGCAGCGCATCGAGGCGCAGGTCGCCGCGCCGGCCGCCGTCGATGGCGGCGCGCACGGTCAGCACGCGCGGCTCGTCGGCGGTCACAGCCACAACGACGGCCGTCAGCTCGACGACGACGCTTTCCGAAGGACTCGGTGCCGGTGATTCCTGATTCATGCCGGTGACTCGCGGGGCAGGGACGGCGCAACCCGCACCGGCCCTTCTGCGGGCAGCTTGCGGCAGGTTCACATGGCGATCAAGGAATCCGGCCGGGACGTCACGGCGTCCGGACGGCCAGCCGGCGCCGGCCGTCCGGGCCAGTCTCCAGCCGCAGCACGAAATCGAAGCAGTCGACGTCGGTCGCGTAATCGAAATCCGGCTCCGGCGCCCAGTGCGCGGCCGGATCGAAGAACTTCGCTGCGGACGGCGCACGGCGCAGCTGCTCGCGGATGCCGGCGGTGTCGAATTCGCGGCCTTCGAGGCGGGCACGGATCAGCGCGGCGCAGAGGTCGTCCTCGGCGCAGCGGCTGGTGGCCTCCTGTCCCATGCGCACCAGCGAGACCTGCGCGGGCCGCCGCCTCTGGATGTAGCGGACGATGGCGCCCGCGTTGACGAGCGCGCCCGTGATGACTTCGTCGGCTTGGACGGCATTCGCGAGCCCCTGCGTGCCGGAGTGTGTGGTGTGCACGAGGGTGCGGCCGGTGAGATCGGCTGCGACGATCTGCGTGGGTGAGTTGCCGAAGTCGAAGCCCGGGAGCTGCCGCGCGTGGCGCTCGCCGATGAGCAGCCAGTCCGGATGCGCCGCGCGCAGCGCGAGTGCTTCCTCGATGGCCGCGACCGGATGGATCGCGCTCGCGCCACGATCGAAGGCGTAGCACGCGACGGAGAACGCGCGAAAGACGTCGATGACCACCGCGAGCCCGCGCGCCTCGCGCGCCCCAGCCACGAAGTCGAGCTCGACGATGCGCAGTGCGCTCACCTCAGCTCCGCACTGACGGGGCCGGCACTGCCGGTGCGCCCGTCGGTGAACGATCGGAGACGGGGCCAGTCACGATTTCCGCAACGGATGACAGTGCCGCGCGGGCTGCAACGGCGGGCTCGCCTCGTCTCGCGGGAAATCTTTACGCTCGACTCGGCGACCCGCCTGCGCGCCCGCGCGACCCGCAGGTCGCGGCCGGAAATCGTGACTGGCCCCATTGCCGGTGCCGGCACCCGGAATCACTGCGCCTGGCGCGCAGCCGCGATGTCCGCGGCGGTCACGGCAGAGGCGTTCCCGCCGAAAGTCGTGCGAACGTAGGTCAGCAGTTCCGCCAGCTCCGCATCCTTCATCCAGTCGAAGCGCGGCATCGGGATCGAATTCGGCCGCCGCGGCAATGACAGCGGGCGCTCGCCCAGCATGACCCAGCGCGCCAGCGCGCGTGCATCGCCACTGACCACGGCGGAATCCACGATGGCCGGCTGCATGGGTGGATTGCCGGCGCCCGTTTCGCCATGGCAGGCCATGCAGTTCCGCTGATAGGCGCGCTGGCCTGCCGACTGCTGCGCATCCTGCTGTTCCGCGCCCCCGGATCCGCCGCCGCAGCCCGCAAGTCCCGTGGCAACCGCGAGCAGCCCCACCCCGAGGTAATTCCTGCGCATGATTCCGACATCCTCGCTCGTTTGCGCCATCGATCAGCGCGAAGGGCGCGATTGTAGCGGCACACGCTCAGGCCGGCGATCACGTGCCGGTCTGCAGCAGCCGCCGTTCCGCGAGAGCGCCTGCTGTATTGGTGCGCGCCTTCGGTTATGGTGCGCGCCCAGGCACGGGCGGCAGACTCATCGCCTGCCGCACGACACCGGAGCCGCCCAGCCCACCCGCACCGCAGCCTGTCTCGCAATGAACGGACATCGATTCCCGCACCCCATGCTGCTGATCATCCCGCTGCTGATTCTGCTGGGCATCAGCGCACAGCCGGCCCGCAGTGCCGAGGCTGCAACGGTTGCCACGGCCATCACGGAAGCCATCCAGCGCGCCGCAGGTGCCGCCGCGCCGCCGGCCGCTGCAGCGCGCGGTGCGGCACGCGCCCGCGCCGACGTACGCGCGTTCTACACCGCGCGTGCGCACGCAGCGGCCTGGCACGACGACGACGGCGCGACACCCGCGGCCATCGCGGTACTGCGGGCGCTGCGTACGGCAGGCAACAAAGGACTCAATGCAGGGCACTACGACGGCCTCGGACTCACCTACCGGCTGCTGGAGCTGCCGCTGCGTGGCCCGCCCGCGGAGCGCTGGGCTGACTGGGACGTCGCGGTGTCGCTCGCGCTGGCCCGTTATCTTCAGGATCTGCACTTCGGCCGCGTCGAGCCCGGCGTCGTCGGGCATGGCCTGCGCGTGGATGCGACGCGCCTCGACATCGCGGCAGTGCTCGCTGCGATCGTCGACAGCCGGGACATCGAGGCGACAATCGCCTCGGTCGAGCCTGCGTTCCGCCATTACCGCCTGCTCGAGCAGCAGCTCGTGCGCTACCGCGAACTCGCCGCCACTCCGGGGCTCACCGCGCTGCCACCGCTGCCGAAGCGCACGATCGAGCCCGGCGAGGATTATGCCGGCGCCGCAGCGCTGGCGAACCTGCTCGCGGCGCTCGGCGACCTGCCGGATGCGGACATCGTGACCGATGGTCACTACGGCGAACCGCTGTCGCAGGCGGTGCAGCGCTTCCAGCGCCGCCATGGGCTCGAGGTCGACGGGCGCCTCGGCCGCGGCAGCTTTGCCGCGTTGACCACGCCACTCGAGCGGCGTGTGCAGCAGATCGAGCTGACGCTGGAGCGCTGGCGCTGGCTGCCTTCACGGCTCGAGTCGCCACCGATCATCGTCAACATCCCCGCATTCCGGCTGTACGCGTTCGAGACGACGGACGACGACGAAAGCCGCATGCTGCGCATGAACGTCATCGTCGGTCAGTCGTTCCGCACGCAGCACACGCCGGTGTTCGCCGCCAACATGACCCACCTGATCTTCAATCCCTACTGGGACGTGCCGCGCTCGATCGCGATGAAGGAACTGCTGCCCGAAATCCGCCGCCGGCCAGGCTACATGGAGAGGAACCACTACGAGATCGTCGCGGGACAGACCGACGAATCACCCGTGCTGGCGCCGACGGCCGCGAATCTGGGCCTCATCGCGAGTGGCCAGGCACGGCTGCGCCAGCGGCCCGGTGACGACAATTCGCTCGGACGCGTGAAGTTCATGCTGCCGAACAGCTACAACGTGTACCTGCACGATACGCCCGCGAAGTCGCTGTTCGCGCGCGCGCGGCGCGCCTTCAGTCACGGCTGCGTGCGCCTCGGCGATCCCGTGGCACTCGCCGAACATGTGCTGCGCGGCAGCCCGGAGTGGACACGCGAACGCATTCTCGAGGCCATGCAGGGCGATCGCCCGCAGCGGGTCTACCTGCCCGAGCCCATCCGCGTGTTCTTCGTGTACGGCACGGCGCTGGCCACGGACGAACAGATGTTCTTCTTCGAAGACCTCTACGGCCACGACGACACACTGGCCCGGGCGCTGCGCACAGCGCCCTGAGCGCCGGCGGGACGCACGGCCTGCGGAGCCACGTGCCGGCGCACGGGCCCGCTCTGAAGAAACGTTCCCCAAAGCACTGTTGTCTTTGCGAGCACCAGCCGGCGCGCGCCATGACTGGCAGGCGCAGAATCGCTTGATCAGGAGACTCGAGGCGCGGAGATCCGTTCAGCCGACCCAGGTGCGGACGCGGCCGGTGTCCAGGTGCACGAAGTCGGACTTGGCGTAATACCCCACGCCGCCACGGCGCAGCGCGATCGCGACATCCCGCAGCTTGGCCGTCCTGTAGTCCGCCAGCCGCACATCGATGGCGCGGCCTTCCATGTGCAGACTGCGCTTCGCGACACCCGAGGAGTGTTCGTGCAGCCTCGCGTTGGTGGCCGGAGAGCGGTAACCCGAGATGACCTCGAAGCGCGGCTCGCGGTCCGCCGCGATCGCGACTTCGTGCAGGATGTCGTACAGACCCGGATCGATCGCGGCCTGCGCGCCGTTGCGATGGTCCCGCAGCAGGTGCGCGAGCGACGAGAGTGCGTCGCGACAATAGTCGCCGGCGCGGAAGAAGCAGGTGCGCAGCCGCTCGCCCGTGTGCGTGCTGATCAACTCGATCTGGCGCTCCTCGAGCGACCCGGCGAACGCACGCACGGGCGTCGCGCAGGCCAGTGCCGGAACGCCCCACAGGACGCCACGCAGGAAGCGCCGGCGACCCGCGGCGACGCGGTCGGATTCAATTGTGAGGCTCGCGGGTGAGTCAGATGGGGCCATGAGGACCTTGGCCTCCCTTGCTGAATGCGACGAGTAGGATTCCTGACGCGGCGCGAAATGGCAAGCCTCAATGCCGCTCAACCGCTCCCTCGACCCCACCGCTGTTGACAGAATCCGGCGATCGCTGTCGCGCCCGAGCTGTGCACCGGTCGCCACGGCGATCGCGGACTACACTAAAAGCACCGCATTTCACCGCTGTTTCAGCTGTCGCGCCGGCGCCAACCCCGGCGCCAGGTCACACACGATGCTGACTGCGGGCTCGCCTCGTCGCGCGCAGGATCTTCAGGCGCGACCCGGCGACCCGCCTGCGCGCGCAGCCAGCGAGCGCCAGGACTTGCCGCGAGAGAGCCGGGCTTCCGTCAACGAGCCGCGCGCCTCAC
>CAYWMY010000194.1:0-5825 GCA_964459405.1 uncultured Steroidobacteraceae bacterium
GGGCCGCGTTCACCGCCGCATCCACGTCCGCCGTGGTGGCCTCGGCGATGCGTGCGATGACGGAGTCGTCGTCCGGGTTGCGATCATCGAAATAGCGACCGGAACCGGGCGCGACGTGGCGCCCGCCGATCCAGAGGTCCCGCTGCTCGGTCTCCTGGATCGGCGCTGGCTGCGTATTCATGCTGTGTCCCCTCGTGAATCCACCCGGGTGGGTATCCGGCTCGCGTCCGAGGGCACGTCCGGACCCGGCTCCCCGGTCCATGCCCGTCAGTCTAGGCGCCTCGGATGCCCGGGATCTCGCCGGAATGCGCAGGGCTCGTCCGCGTGGCGCAGCCCGCTCTGCTCACGGGCTCAGCGTTCGCGGCTCTCGACGCTCACGGCCTGGTCCCGATTCGGTTCCTGCAGCGCCGCGAAGATCCGCGGCGCAGACTGGTGCGATTCGGTCACGATGATCCCGGCCCCGTGCAGCGCATCCTGGATCGCTGCCGACATGGTATGCAGCGGCGCGCCGCCTCCCTCGCCCATGCCCTTGGCTCCGTTGTAGCTGAAGGGTGACGGCGTCTCGATGTTGCCGTAGGCGATTTCCGGCAGGTTCAGCGCCGTGATCGGGCAGTAGTCGCTGAACGTCGATGTGAGCAGGTTGCCGGATTCGTCGTAGTCGAGGCTCTCCATGATCGCGGCGCCGATGCCGTGCACGGTCGCGCCGTGCACCTGGCCATGCGCGATCTGCGGATTGATGACCGTGCCGCAGTCGTCGACGGCGGCGTACGCCAGGATCTTCGGGCGACAGGTCTCACGGCTGATCTCGACCACGGCGATATGCAGCTGCGCGGCGTAGGTCAGCGTCAGGTTGCCGAACTTGCGGTCGGTGTCGGGCACCTTGAAGGGCGGGCGGTAGACGTGGCGCACGTTCAGCGTCACGTCGCCGAACTCCGGTCCGAGCAGCGCGTTGTTGCTGTTGACCAGGTTGCTCATGTACCAGTAGTTGATGGCCTTGTCGGTGCCCTTGACGCGAACCTCGGGCCCCTGCTGACCCACGCCGAACTCGAGATCCTCCTCCGAGGCCTCCAGCATGAATGCGGCGAGGCGACGCATCTCGGCCTTGAGCTTCTGGCAGGCGCCATGCACCGCGGAGAGCCCGGTTACGGCGAACTGGCTCGCGTAGGTTCCGGAGTGCCCGACGAAAGTGTTCCACGCGGTGTCGAAGCCCGGCCGCACGTTCACCATCGACGGGTCGATGCCGAGTTCGTCGGCGACCACCTGCGACACCGCGGTCTCGTGCCCCTGCCCCGACGGCGTCGTGCCCATGCAGACGATCACCGCTCCCTCGAGGTCGAGGCGCAGCGTGCAGACCTCGGAGTTGCCGGAGAACGGCAGGTGCGGGTTGATGATGCGCGCCTGGCCGAAGTTGTTCGTTCCCGAGTCGAGCGTGGTGCCGATGCCGATGCCGATCAGGCGGCCGGCCGCGCGGCCCGCCGCACGCTCGCGGCACCAGCGCTCCCAGTCGATGAGTTCCTTCGCTTTCGCGAGCATGGCCGGATAGTTGCCCGAGTCGTAGACGCAGCCGTTCGGCGTCTCGTAGGGGAACTCCGTGATGTAGTTCCGCAGGCGCATCTCGTCGGCCGGAATACCGAGCTCGTGTGCGCAGATATCGACAATGCGCTCCATGAACCACAGCTGCTGCATGCGCGAGTAGCCACGATTCGGCACGACGGGGCACTTGTTGGTCACCGTCTGCGTGAAATCGATGCGGATGTTGCGCACCCTGTAGGTCGCCGCCATGACCTGCGACCAGATCACGCATCCCAGTGGCTCGTAGCGTGTGTAGGCGCCGCAGTCGTCGATATGCCGTGACCGCAGAGCCGTGATCACGCCGTTCCCGTCGAGAGCCACCTCGGTGTCGAGATAATGGCGCTCGTTGCCGTGGCCGCTCGCGAGCAGGTGCTCGCTGCGCGTTTCGGACCACTTCACGCGCCGTCCGCCGGTCTTCCGGGAGGCCAGCGCCGTGATCGCCATGTAGACGTAGTTCCAGATCTTGTTGCCGAAGCTCCCGCCGACGTCGTGGGTGCGGATGTGCACCTGATCGGTCTTGAGCCGCAGGCCCGGTGCGAGCAGCTGCTGCGCGAAACCGGGGAAGGAGTTGTTGCACAGGAACTCGACGGTGCCCTGCCGCGTCCATTCCGCGATGCAGGCGTTGTTCTCGAGCGGTGTGCTGCTGAAACGGTGGAACTTGAGCCGCGGGATTCGCACCACGTGCGCCGCCTCGCGGAAGGCGCGATCGACCTCGCCGTATTCGAAGACGCCCTGCCAGGTGCGGTTGGTGCCCGCCGCCTCGTGCAGCACGCTGCGGTCGCTGAGCGCGTCCTCCGCCTCCACGACCGCGTCCAGCATCTCGTACTCGACGTTGATGAGCTGCCCGGCATCCATCGCGAGCGCCGCCGATTCCGCGGCCACGGCGGCCACGGGCTCGCCCTGGAACACGACCTTGTCGACCGCCATCGGCAGGTCGCGGATCTTGTCGCAGGGCGGCGGACCGATCTGCATGAACGGATCACACTGCGCGGCGATGTCGGCGCCCGTGAGCACACAGGCGACGCCCGGCAGCGCGAGCGCGGCGGTGGTGTCGATCTTCACGATGCGCGCATGCGCATAGGGCGAGCGCACCAGGTACAGGTGCAGCATGCCCGGCTCGAGCTCATCGTCCGTGAACAGCCCGCAGCCTCTGATCAGCCGGTCGTCTTCCTTGCGTCGCAGCGACGTGCCCGTCCAGCTCATGAAACGCTCCTCAGCGCCTGCTCAGCGTATCCGTATCACGTGCCCGGGCCGTCTGCCGCGGTGCCACCCGGCGTCAGCGCCGACTGGATGGCGCCGACCAGGCGCTCGATGTCCTTCTTCGCGAGCGGCCGGATCAGTCCGCCCGCCAGCGCGACGAGCTTGCCGAACATGACCAGGTCCCCTGCCCACTTCACTACCGTGCCTCCGCCTTCGGCCGGCACCAGATCGAAGGAAGTGCCCATGTCGAAGGCACTGCCCATGACCTTGCCCTTGCCGCTGTAGGCGGCACGCGCGGGCGGCTGCTCGCCCTCCAGCGTCAGTGTGATCACCGCAGAGCCCCGGATCTTGCCGACGCCCACGGCGACCGTGACGTCGGCGGTGCGCTCGTCGCGGACCTCCAGACTCTTGTACGTGGGCAGCAGCGGCGCGAATTTCTGTGGATCCGAGAGCATCGCGTAAGTCTCCTCGCGCGACACCGGCACTGTGAACTCACCCTCGAACCTGATGCTCACCTTACTTGTCCCCCCGCATGACCGCCGCCGCGGCGTCGATCGCGTTGATGATGTTGTGATAGCCCGTGCAGCGGCAGAGGTTGCCCTGGATGCCTTTTCGGATCTGCTTGCGGTCCGGGTTCGGGTTGTGCGCGAGCAGCGCCGTCGCCGACATCAGCATGCCCGGGGTGCAGTAGCCGCATTGCAGGCCGTGATGCTCGGAGAACGCGCGCTGCAGCGGATGCAGCTCCCCGTCCTTCTCCAGGCCCTCCACGGTGAGGATCTCGGCTCCGTCGGCCTGCACCGCGAGCATGGTGCAGGACTTCACCGGCGCGCCGTTCACGAGCACCGTGCAGGCGCCGCAATAGGTCGTGTCGCAGCCGATGTGGGTCCCCGTGAGCCGCAGTTCTTCGCGCAGCAGCTGGACCAGCAGCAGACGCGGCTCGACCTCGCGGCGATGCCGCTGGCCGTTCACGGTCACCTCGATGGTGACGCGCTGGACCGCTTCAGTAGTACTCATGACTGACCTCGACGTTCTCGCCACGGCAGCGGCGCTGCGCAGCATCCACACCTCGGCGCAGCAGGGCACGGATCAGCGAACGCTTGAACTCGGGTGAACCGCGCTGATCGGCGACCGGCTCGGCCTCCGCAGCCGCGGCCTCCGCCGCGCGGGCAATCGCCGCCGCATCGAGGGCCCTGCCCTGCAGCTCGGCCTCCGCAGCGGCCGCCCGCAGCGGCGTGAGCGCGGATGAGCCGAGTGCGATGCGCGCCTGCTCGCAATGGTCGCCGCGCAGTGTCAGCTGCACGGCGACGGAAGTGGTCGGGTAGGCGGGCGCACAGCGTTTGAACGCGACGTAGGCACCGCCGCTGCCCTTCGCGGGCACGGCGAAGCTGACACCGGTGACGAGTTCGCCGGGCTGCAGCTGCGTGGTGTAGAGATCGGTGATGAAGCCGTTGGCCGCCAGGCTGCGTGCGCCGCCCGGCCCGCGGGTGTGGACGGTGGCGTCGAGGGCGGTCATCAGGACCGGCCAGTCGGCACTCGGGTCACCGGCCCCCAGCGACCCGCCCATGGTGCCGCGGCTGCGCACCTGGTTGTCGGCGATGCCGTTGGCACAGTCGCCGACGATGGGCAGTGCCCGGGCCAGCGACGAACGCGCGATGCGCGCGTGCGTGGCGAGCGCGCCGATGCGCACCCGGGAGTCGTCGTGCTCAATGCCGTCGAGGCCGGGGATCCGGCCGATGTCGACGAGGTCCGTGGGTTCGTCGAAGCGCAGCTTCAGCCACACCAGCAGTGTCTGGCCCCCGGCCAGGACGCGTGCGCCCTCCCCAATGTCGACCAGGCAGGCACTGGCTTCCTGGAGTGAAGCTGCGCGATGGTAGCGAAACGGGGCTGGGTACATCCGCGTTGTTCTCCCCCTCGCCCGGCGCGACTGCACCGGCACGTGAAGGAACATAGCACAAGGGCCCGTGGCCCAAGCGGCGCCGGATCGACATTACCCGATCGGCCAAGCACTGTGCCCGAACGGACAAGGTGCCCGCGCGGGGCCGCGGTGTGCGCCGCGGGCGAAGTGCTAGGATGATCCGGTCAGGTATTGATCAAGCCACATCCACAGGAACCCGGGGCTCGCTCATGACGCTGCCGAATATTCAGGACTATCACCTGCCCGGAACCGCGGAGGAAGCCATCGCTCTGCTCGAGCGCTACGGCGACGGCGCGATGCTCGTCGCGGGCGGCTCGTTCGTGCACGGCCTCGAAGTCCGCGGCCTGCTCGAGAATGTCACGGCACTCATCGATATCCAGCGACTAGACCTGCGTGCGATCCGCCGTGACGCGGCAGGGGTCCTGCTCGGTGCCACGGCGACCCTCGCGGAGCTCGAGGCCGCGCCGTTCGTGCGCGAGGACGCCGCTTTCGGCGCCGTGCGCGATGCGTTGACCTATCCGCCGCCGCAGATCCGCAACGTCGGTACCGTCGGCGGCTGCGTGGCCGCGGCGGCGCCGCTGTACGACCTGCCCGCCGCGCTGCTCGCGCTGGATGCGGTCGTGCACACGCGCAGCGGCAGGGGTGCACGCGAGCTGCCGCTCAGCGGTTTCTTCCGCGGCCTGTTCGAGAACGCGCTCGATCCCGGCGAACTCATCACGGGGGTCGCGGTGCCGGCGCCGGCCGGACGCACCGGCAGCGCGTTCCTGAAGCTCGAGACCAACGCCAACGACCTGGCGATTCTGAGCGTCGCGGCGTGCCTGCGCGTGGATGCCGGCGGTGTGTGCCGCGAGGCCCGCGTGGTGCTGGGCGGCGGCGTCGGCGAGGTCTACGCGCGCGGCAGCAGCGCCGAGGCGGCGCTCGTCGGCCAACGGCCGGATGCTGCTGCTCTTGCAGCCGCTGCGACCGCCGTCACCGGGGATTTCGAGCCCGTCAGTGACCACCGGGGCTCCGCGGACTACCGGCGGTACATGGCGGGCGTCTATCTGCGCCGCGCACTCGCGACGGCCGTCGAACGACTCGGACTCGGGGGTGCGACCGCATGAAAAAGCTCATCACGCTTCAGGTCAACGGGGAGAGC
>CAYWMY010000195.1:0-5823 GCA_964459405.1 uncultured Steroidobacteraceae bacterium
TCAGTCTGTCACGCCGCCGGCCGCGGTGAGGGCCCTTGGGGTGCGACCGTGCGAGACAGGGATGTCGAGCACGAGCCTCCAGGGAAGGATTCACGGCGTGTCGCACCCCAAGGGACCCGGACATCAGCGGCCAGGCGGCCCATGTGCGGCAAAAGCTCCCTGCGACTCCGGACCCTTCACGCGGGCAGGCCGGCGGCCGTCAAACGCCGCGGACATTTCTCCCCATCGGCGTAGCGAGCGCGCGGGGCCAATGGTCTCCCGCGCTGTGGCATGCTGGGCTCTTGGTGGCCGGCCGAGGGGAGGGCACGATCATGGGCAAGCGCAGCAGCATGGGGCTGATCCTGAACGGCCTGCCGCTCGAGGCCCTGCGCCACTATGCGCGTGAAGCCGACCGGCGCATGGCACACAGCCTGTGGTTTCCTGAAATCAGCTTCACCGACGCCTTCACGCCCATCACGCTGGCGGCCATCGAGACTCGCGGCGCATGGCTCGGCACGGGTGTCGTGGGTCCCTGGGGTCGTTCCCCGGTGGTCATGGCACTCACCGCCGCGACCCTGGGCACCTTGAGTGGCGGGCGTTTCGTGCTCGGCATCGGCACACAGGCGCGCCCCTATGTCACGCACTGGCACGGCCGGCTCTACGAACGCCCGCTGGTCGCAATGCGCGAATACGTGACGATCCTGAAGCGCATCCTGAGCGGCGAGACCGTGAGCTTCGAAGGCGAGATCTTCCGCGTCCGCAACTTCCGCCTCACATTCCCGCCAGCCAGCCCGGTACCCGTCTACATGGCCGCGGTCGGGCCCGAGATGATCGAGCTCGCCGGCGAGATCGCCGACGGGATCATCGGCGCTCTGTGGTCGGTGGAATACGTACGCGACGTCGTTCGGCCGCGCCTGGCCGCCGGCGCCGCACGCGCCGGGCGCCGGCCCGAGGACGTCGCGGTGACCCTGAACCTGCCGACGCTCGTCAGCGACGCCGCGAACGCGCATGAACTGCACCGCGGCATCGTGCTGACCTTCGCGACCGCCGAGGCTTCGAGCCGGGCCTACGTCGCCAGCGTCGCGGCCGCAGGACACGGCGCAGCGCTGGCACAGGCCGTCGCCTGCGTGGGACGGCGCGACTGGATCGGGGCGTTCGCCGCGCTCAGCGACGACATGGTCGATGCATTGACGCTGACGGGTTCCGTCGCGAACGTGCACCGCCGCGTCGCGGCGTATCGCGCCGCGGGCGTGGACGCAGTGATGGCCATGCCGTCCCAGCCCGGCATGTTCTATCCGCTGTACGAGGGGCACCTCGAGGGCGCACCGTTCCCGCCGTTCGACGCCGCCGCCTTCACAGCCTCGCTCGAGCGCGCGATGGAGGCCATCGAGACGGCCTGAGGCTGCAGCACGGTCCCGCCGGTCCGGAATCTCGCGTGCCCGCGGGACAGACGCGTGCCCCGGTTCGCGCCCTCGCAATGCAGCTCTGCGGCTCACCCCGTAACGCATACCCGCGGGGCGGGCGCGTGCCTCGGGTTGCGGCTGCCCGTCCCGGCACTCCACCCGGGGAGGCCGCGCCGGGTGCGACGGCTCAGCTGTGACCCAGGTAGCTGTGGAAGACTCCCGCCGGATCGTACTGCCGGCGCAGGTCCTGCAGGCGTTTCCAGTTGGCTTGCGAGTAGCACTGCCGGTAGCGGTCCGGGTTGCCACGACCCTCGACCTCGTTGACGTAGTGCCCTGCGCCGAAGGGATCGATCAGCGGAAGGAACCCGCGCAGCCATTCGAAGTTGCGCGGATCGTCCTGCTCGTCGTCCCAGATCGCATAGCAGCCGATGAAGGTGTCGGCGATCCAGGAGAAACAGGCGTCGGCGCGATCCTGAAGGCGCAGGTTGTAGGCGCCGAGCACGTGGCAGTCCCGGGTCGGCGCCTTGCGGAAGTGCTCGGCAACGGCGAGCAGCGTCTTCGCCGGCTCGTTGGTCAGCACGTTGTCCACGGCATAGCGCGCACAGCGGCCGGCCGGATCGTTGAGGCTGAAGTAGCGATCGTAGAGACCCTCGTAGCCGAAGGGCTGGTACTCCATCTTCACGACGGCGCGGCTGGCCAGTGCCGACTCGGCAAAGGGGCGCAGCACTTCACGCGTGTTCTCATCACTGTCCTCGAAGGCGAAGGCCGTGAAGAAGCAGATCTTCGACTTCTCGGGCGGCGCGTCGGCCGGCACCTCGGGGTGATGCATGAGCACGAGGATCGGCTCCACCCGATCGACTTTGCCGCCGCGACGGATCTCATCCAGCGTCGCGGTGACCATCGCGAGGTCCGCGAGCGGGAAGATGTAGGAACTCGCCATGATCGACTTCGGCAGCGGATACAGCTGGAGTTCCAGCCGGGTCACGACGCCGAAAAAGCCTGGACCGACACCCCGCACGGCCCAGTAGAGGTCGGGATTCTCGCTGGCCGTCGCGCGCCGCACCTGGCCGTCCGCCAGCACGATCTCGGCGCCCGTGATCGAGTGCACGGCCATGCCGCCGGACTGCGCCCAGTTCCAGCCCATGCCACCGCCCATCGTGAAGCCGCCGAGACCCACGGATGGACAGTGCGGCACCGGGAAGGCCAGACCGTGCGCGCGGGCCGCCTGGATCAGCTCGAGGCTGCGTACGCCCGGCTCGATGGACGCGATCTGGCGCGCCGCATCGATGCGGATGTCGCCGAGCGCGGAGAGATCGATCAGCAGGCCGCCGTCACGCAGGGCCGCACCGCTCGCGTTGTGGCCGCCACTGCGCACCGCGACCTTGAGCTGGTTCTGCGCCGCGTACCGCACGGCCGCAACGACATCCTGCGTCGAGCGCGCCTGCACGATCACTTCGGGGTAGCGCTTCGGCTTCGACAGGTGCCAGATCATGGACTGGCGCCAGATCTCGTAATCGGCATCGGCGCGTTGAATGACCTTGCCGGCCACGCCGGAGATCGCGAGACGGCCCGGCTTCGCCTGCGCCAGCGCACGCGGCGCACGCAGTGCATTGACGGCCCCGAGCGCCGTCAGGCCAACCAGCTGCTGCAGCGCGCGGCGTCTTGCGGACGATGGCTGATCCATGGCACTTCCCCTTCACTCGACGTTCTGGAAGTAGACCGCCAGGCTCGCGATGTCCTCGTCGGACAGGTCCCGGGCCATGGCGGACATGTTCGGGTCCTTGCGTTCTCCGGACCGGTAGGCTTTCAGCGACTTCTCCAGGTAGGCCGCTTTCTGCCCCCGCAGGTTCGGATATTGCGGCGCCTTGCCGATGCCGTCGGCGCCGTGGCAGGCAACGCAGCGCCCGACCAGTACCGCAGCAGCCGCCGCATCCGCCGCGACGCCCGCAACGGGTGCCAGGCCCGCCCACAGAATTCCGGCGCCGAGCAGCCACGCGCGTGGTCTCATGAACCGATGCTTCACAACTGTTCCTCCTGTAACACCCTGCAGATGACGGCCACGGTCAGCAGCGGTCTCGTGCTCAAGGCCGCAGCACGGCCTTGACCACGCGTCCACTCTCGGTGTCGCGCACGGCCTCGTCGATCTCGTCCAGCGCATAGAAACGGACGATCTTCTCGAGCGGCAGCCGGCCGCTGGCGTGCAGTTCCACGAGCCGCGGGATGAAGTCGTCCGGCACACTCTGCCCTTCGACAATGCCGAGCACGGTCCGGCCGAAGAAGATCGCGTTCATGTCGAAAGTGACCTCGGTGCCCATGGGCGCCGCACCGACGAGGCCGCAGACCCCCGGCACCGCCAGACAGTCCAGGGCCTGGCGGAAGACCGCCGGGTTGGCCGTGCACTCCAGCGAGAAATCGGCCCCGCCCAGCCGCTGGATCTCCTCGACCACGTTGCACCGGCGCGGATCGAAGGCATGCGTCGCGCCGATCTCACGCGCGAGATCGAGCCGCGCCGCGTTGATGTCGACGGCGATGATACGCGTGCAGCCGACTGCGCTCGCCGCCATCAGGGCCGCCAGTCCCACGGAGCCGCAGCCGAAGATCGCCAGACTCGAGCCCACCGGTGGCTTGAAGGTGTTGAGCACCGCGCCGGCACCGGTCTGGACGCCACATCCCAGCGGCCCCAGCAGTTCGAGTGGCGCATCCTTCGGGACCTTGACCGTGTTCGACTCGTGGGCCAGGGCCCAGGCCGCGAACGATGACTGGCTGAAGAAGCTGCCGAAGATCGGCGTGCCGTGCAGGTGCACGGTCGGCGAGCCGTCGGGACGCGTGCCGCCGAAATTGCAGCCGAAGATGTCCGGGCAGTGGGTCGGATCGCCGCGCCGGCAGGACCGGCACCGACCGCAGCTGCGAAACGACAGCACCACGTGATCGCCCGGCTGCACCTTGCTGACCCGGGCGCCCACACGCTCGACCACCCCCGACCCCTCGTGGCCGAACACGGCCGGAAAGCGCACGGGGTACATCTGGTCACGACAGATCAGGTCCGTGTGACACACGCCAACACCGACGATGCGCACCAGCACCTCGTCGTCGCGCGGATCGGCCAGTTCGATGTCCATGATCTCGAAACGCCCGGACTTGCCGCTAACCACCGCGGCTCTGGTTTTCATTGCGCTTCCCCCTCGCGAGACTGCAGCTGCGGGACCCTCTGCACATTCATCGGCGGCGGCCACGTCCTGCGTCACCGTGCTCGCCGCACCGACCGTGCTGGCCTCTCATGCCTGTTGCGTCGCAGCGCAGCAATCCTGCGATGCGATGCGATCCCACGGCGCGGGCAGCATCGGCCAGCCACTCCGCCGGCGCAATCCCCGATGCGCAGTCACTGGCCGGGAAGCGCGGCGCACAGCGCGGCTGCGATTGCGCGCCGTCGGGCGCTGCCGCAATATCATCGCCGCCCGGCGCCGGTCGCGATGGAGTGCATCGACATGATGCAGATGGCCGCCACGACATTGCCACTCTCGCGCTGCTCGGCGCTCGCGACCGAGGAGCCGCTGCGCGCGCGTGAACACCTGTGCAGGCTTTTCCGCCCGCACCAGATGACGCTCGGTAACCGGCATTCCGGCATGAGCTTCCGGCACAACCGCGCCGATCTCGGCGGCATGTCGCTGAACGCGCTGAGCTATGGATCGGAAGTCACGATCCATGCGCCGTCGCCCTCCGACTCCTACCTCGTGAAGTTCACGCTGCGGGGTGCGAGCGAGGTGCGGCAGGGCCGGGACAGCTTCACCACGGCGGCCGGCAGCGTCTGTGTGCTGAACCCGACGCGCGGGCTCGTCGACCACATGTCCGACGACTTCGCCATGCTCATCCTGCAGATCGAGGGTCCCGTGCTGCGACTCGCGCTCGCCGAAGACCTCGGCATCACCGCGCGTCAGCCGCTGGAATTCCTGCCCGCGCAACGGCCGCTGGAGGGCGCCATCGGCAGCTTCGCGCGCCTGGTGCGGACCCTCTGCGAGGATTTCGATGCGGGCACGACGGCCCTGAACCGCCCGCAGGTCCGCGCGCCGCTGGTCCGCACGCTCACGAACCTCGTGCTGACCGAACTGCCGCACAATTACAGTACCCTTCTGCCCCGGGCCGATGCCGCCCCGGCACCTCGCTGCGTACGTGCAGTCGAGGACTACATCGACGCCCACCTCCATGAGACGGTCTCGCTCGACGACCTGCTGGCCGTGGCCGGGGCCAGCGCGCGCACCTTGCAGACGGGGTTCCTGCGGTATCGCGGCACGACCCCCATGCGCTACCTGCGCGACCGCCGCCTCGATCGCGCCCGCGCCGCGATCCGGCGCCAGCCCGGGGCGCACATCACCGACATCGCGGCGGAGTGCGGATTCACGCACCTGGGGCGCTTCGCAGAACAGTATCGCGAACGCTTCGGGGA
>CAYWMY010000196.1:0-5812 GCA_964459405.1 uncultured Steroidobacteraceae bacterium
GTGCCACGGTTCACGAGGTCGAGCCCACACAGCCGCCACTTGCAGCCGACGATGTCCTCGACCATGCGTGCCACACGCGGCGGCTCAGAGGCCGCGCGTTTTTTGTCTGCACGTCGAATCATGAATTTGCACCAGAAAGTTCCAATGTCACCGCCGGGTTCCTGCTTGGCCGCTCACCGGAGCCGGCCTAGATTCTGTCGCGAACCGGGTGCCCGTAACAGAGGAGCCACACCATGAACGCACTGCGCAGATCCTGCCTGACCCTCGCGCTGGCCACGGCCTGCGCCCTGCCACCCGCCCTTGCCGCCGACGCACCGGCGCCCGTGCCCTACCCCGAAGGCTACCGCAGCTGGCAGCACGTCAAGAGCATGCTCATCGAACCCGGGCATCCGCTCGCGGGCCTGGTCGAAGGGCTGCACCACATCTACGCGAACCCGCAGGCCCTGAAGGGCTACGAACACGGCCGGTTCGCGGACGGCGCCGTGATCGTGTTCGACCTGCTGGAGCCCGTGAAGGGCGACCGGGCCATGACCGAAGGCGCACGCAAGGCCGTCATCGTCATGCACAGGGACGGCCAGCGCTACGCGGCGACGGGCGGGTGGGGCTTCGAGGTCTTCGCTGGCGAGAGCCGCACGGAACGCAAGGTTGGCGACCAGGCGGCGACCGCCTGCTTCAGCTGCCACGAACCCGAGCGCGAGCACGACTACGTGTTCAGCCGCTACCGGCCGTAGTACGGAGTCCCGCCACGCGGCAGGCCCGCTGCGTGCGGCCGGACAGCGGCGCCGCCGCCGTGCGAAGCGAGCCTCAGCGTTTCTTCGGCAGGTACAGGTCCGTGAGCGTACCTTCGAAGGCCTCGGCCGCCATGGCGACGGTCTCCGACAGTGTCGGGTGCGCGTGCACCGTGAGACCGATGTCGGCGGCGTCCGCGCCCATCTCGATCGCGAGCGCGATCTCGGCGACGAGCTCGCCGGCGTTCGGCCCGACGATGCCGCCGCCGATGACGCGACGGGTCGCCGGGTCGAACAACAGCTTCGTCGTTCCCTCGTCACGCGCGATCGACAAGGCGCGGCCGCTCGCGGCCCAGGGGAACACGCCCTTCTCCACCGCGAGCCCCTGCGCCTTCGCCTGTTCCTCCGTCACGCCGACCCAGGCGATCTCGGGATCGGTGTAGGCGACGGAGGGGATCACGCGCGCGACGAACGCGCTCCGGCCGCCGGCGGCGACTTCGGCAGCGACCTTGGCCTCATGCGTGGCCTTGTGCGCCAGCATGGGCGGCCCGACGATGTCGCCGATGGCGAAGATGTGCGGCACGTTCGTGCGCATCTGGCCGTCGACGGGGATGAAGCCGCGTGCGTCGAGCGTGATGCCGGCCGCATCGGCGCCGATCAGGCGGCCATTCGGCACACGCCCCACGGCGACCAGCACGCGGTCGTAGCGCTGCGGCTCCGGCGCATCCGCGCCCTCGAAGCTCACTCGCAGATCGCTCTTGCGCGCCTCGACCTTCGTGACCCGCGTGCCCGTCAGGATCGCCTCGTAACGCCCGCGGATGCGCTTCTCGAGCGGCTTCACGAGATCGCGGTCGCAGCCCGGGATCAGCCCCGGCGTCAGCTCCGCGACCGTGACCTTCGAACCGATCGCGTCGTACACGCAGGCCATCTCGAGACCGATGATGCCGCCACCGATCACCAGCAGCCGCTTCGGGATGTCCGCGAGCGCGAGCGCGCCGCTCGAATCGATGACGCGCGGATCCTCGGGGATCCCCGGCAGCTTCACGGGCTCCGAGCCCGCCGCGACGATGCACTGCTCGAAGCCGACGATCCTGGTGCGGCCGTCCGGCAGCGTGACCGCCAGCCGGTGCGGCGAGACGAAGCGCGCCGTACCGCGCAGCACCTCCACCTTGCGCTGCTTCGCGAGTGCCGCGAGGCCCTGCGTGAGCCGGCCGACCACCCGGTCCTTCCAGCCGCGCAGCCGGTTGAGCTCGATCGCGGGAGCGCCGAAGCGGATGCCGCACGCGGCCATGGCCTCCGCCTCGTCGATGACCTTCGCGGCGTGCAGCAGCGCCTTCGACGGAATACAGCCCACGTTCAGGCACACGCCGCCCAGGGTCGGCCAGCGCTCGACGAGCAGCACCTGCAGGCCCAGATCCGCGGCACGGAAGGCGGCCGTGTAGCCACCCGGGCCTGCACCCAGCACCACGAGCGGCACCTGCAGCTCGGCCGCGGGCTCGGCGGGCGCCTGGGCCGCCACCTGCGCCAGCGGAGCGCCGCCGGAAGGTGCGGCCGCCGGTGACACGGGCGCGGCCGCCGCAACGACCTCCGGCGCGGCCGTCGCGACCGCGGGCGCCGCGGCCGCGCGGGGGGCAGCTCCTGCACCGGTGCCGGAACGCTCGATGCGTGCGATGGCCGTGCCGGAGATCACTTTCTGTCCCTTGCTCACGAGCACATCGCGCACGACGCCCGACACCGTGGCCGGCACGTCCATCGTGGCCTTCTCGGTCTCCAGCGTGACGAGGCCCGCATCGACGGACACGCGCTCGCCCGGCTTCACGAGCACCTCGATGATCTCGGCCTCGGCGATGGCGCCGAGATCCGGCACGAGCTGATCGACCAGCGCGCTCACGGCACGGCCTCCACCAGCACCTGCGGATTCGCGAGCGTCTGTGCGAGCACGCTCGTGAAGCGCGCGGCGTCGGCCCCGTCGATGACACGGTGATCGTAGGACAGCGAGAGTGGCAGCATGAGCCGCGGCACGAATTCCCCGTTGCTCCAGACGGGCTTCGTCTGTGACTTCGACACGCCGAGGATCGCGACCTCGGGGGCGTTGATGATGGGTGTGAAGGCCGTGCCGCCGATGCCGCCCAGGCTCGACACCGTGAAGGTGCCGCCCTGCATCTCGACGGCTGCGAGCCTGCCGAGCCGCGCCTTCTCCGACAGCAGGGCGAGCGAGCGCGCGAGTTCGTAGATGTCCTTGCGGTCGGCCTCGCGGATCACGGGCACCATGAGGCCGTTCGGAGTGTCGGCGGCGAAGCCCAGGTGCACATAGTGCTTGAAGACGAGGTTCTGGCCGCTCTCGTCCAGCGAGGTGTTGAACTGCGGGAAGCGCGCCAGCGTCATCGCGACCGCGCGCAGGATGAACGCGAGCGGCGTGAGCTTGAGTCCCTTCGCGGCGGCCTCGGGCTTGAGGCGGTCGCGCGTGGCCTCGAGCCCGGTGATGTCGGCTTCGTCGAACTGCGTGACGTGCGGCAGGTTGACCCAGCTCGCATGCAGCCGCGCCGCCGAGATCTTCCTGATACGACCGAGCGGCCGCACCTCGACGGGCCCGAAAGCGGCGAAATCGACTGCCGGTGTCCTGGGCAGTGCCGCAGCGGGTGCCGCGGTCGCGGCGGCCGTCTGTACCATCGACGCCTTCACGAAGGACTTGACGTCGTCGTGAGTGATGCGGCCCTTGTTCGCCGAACCCTTGACGCGCACCAGGTCGACGCCCAGTTCGCGGGCCAGCCTGCGCACCGACGGACTCGCGTGCGCACGCGAGAAGCCCGCCTCCTCGACGGGCGGACGCGTGCCCGAAGGCATCTCGACCCGCGCCATGGGCGGTGATGCGGCGGCAAGCGCCGCGGCCACGGGTGGTGGTGCCGCGGGAACCGCGGCCGTCGCCGCCGCGACCGGAGCTTCCGCGCGCACGCCCACGGCCGCCGGGGCCCCGGCTGGCGCTGCGCCCGCCGGCTCCGCGGACGGCGCGGCTTCGCTCGTCTGCAGCACCAGCACTTCGTCGCCCTTCGAGACCCTGTCGCCCTTGCGTACCTTGAGCTCGACGACCTGGCCCGCGGCCGACGACGGCACGTCCATGGTCGCCTTCTCGGTCTCGAGCGTGATGAGCGGCGTCTCCACCGCGACGATATCGCCGGGCTTCACCAGCAGCTCGATGACTTCAACGTCCTTGAAGTCGCCGAGGTCGGGTACGACGACGGAAACCCTGTTGGCCATGTGCGGCAATCCTCGGGTCTTCAGCAGCTCAGGGGGTTCGGCTTGTCCGGGTCGATGCCGAGACTGCGGATCGCCTTGCGGACCACCGCCGCCTCGAGCGCGCCGCCCTCGACGAGTTCCGCGAGCGCCGCGAGCGCGATCCAGCGTCGGTCGACCTCGAAGAATGCGCGCAGCGGGCCACGGGCATCGCTGCGACCGAAGCCATCCGTGCCGAGCACGCGATACGGTCCCGGCACCCACTTGCGGATCTGGTCCGGGACCACCTTCATGTAGTCCGTCGCGGCGATGAACGGCCCCTTGCGCTCGGAGAGACACTGCTCGACGTGGGACACGCGCCGCTTGCCACCCGGATGCAGCAGGTTCTGCCGCTCGCACTCGAGCGCTTCGCGCCGCAGCTCGGAGAAGCTGGTCACGCTCATGACATCGGTCGCGACACCGTATTCCGACTCCAGCAGCTCCGCGGCGGCGAGCGCCTCGCGCAGGATGGTGCCGGAACCCAGCAGTGTCGCGCGGAGCCTGCCTTTCTTCGGCACCCCGGCACGTACGGGATACATGCCTTTCAGGATGCCGGCCTCGACGCCCACCGGCAGCGCCGGGTGCGCGTAGTTCTCGTTCATCGCGGTGATGTAGTAGAAAACGCTCTCGCGCTCGGCGTACATGCGGCGCAGCCCGTCCTGCACGATCACGGCGAGCTCGTAGGCGTAGCACGGATCCCAGGCCACGCAGTTCGGGATCGTCGCGGCGAGCACGTGGCTGTGGCCGTCCTGGTGCTGCAGCCCCTCGCCCGCCAGCGTGGTCCGCCCCGCGGTGCCGCCGATCAGGAACCCGCGTGCCCGCTGGTCGCCCGCGGCCCAGGCGAAATCGCCGAAGCGCTGGAAGCCGAACATCGAATAGAAGAGATAGAAGGGGATCATCGCGACGCCATGATTCGCGTAGGCGGTCGCGGCGGCGATCCACGAGCACATGGCGCCGGCCTCGTTGATGCCCTCCTGCAGGATCTGGCCCTTGAGGTCCTCGCGGTAATACATCAGCTGGTCCGCATCCTGCGGCGTGTACAACTGACCGACCACCGAATAGATACCGACCTGGCGGAACAGGCCTTCCATGCCGAAGGTACGCGCCTCATCGGGCACGATCGGCACGACGTGCCGGCCGATATTCGGGTCCTTGAGCAGCAGCGTCAGCAGGCGCACCAGCGCCATGGTCGTCGAGATCTCGCGCCCCTCGGTGCCCGCGAGCACCGACGCGAACGCCTCGAGACCAGGCACTGCGAGCGGCGGTGCCGCGTCACGTCGCGCGGGCAGAAAGCCGCCCAGGCGATCACGGCGCTCGCGCAGGTAGCGCATCTCCTCGCTGTCCTCGGCCGGCCTGCAGAACGGCAGCGCCGCGATCTCCTCGTCGGACACCGGAATGTTGAAGCGGTCGCGGAAGGCCTTCAGCGCCGCCTCGTCGAGCTTCTTCTGCTGGTGTGCGATGTTCTGGCCCTCGCCGGCCTTGCCCATGCCGAAGCCCTTGACGGTCTTCGCGAGGATGACCGTCGGCCGGCCCTTGTGCGCGGCCGCGGCGGCATAGGCGTTCCAGACCTTCTGCACGTCGTGACCGCCGCGGTTGAGGCGCTGGATCTCGTCGTCCGAGAGGTTCGCGACCAGCGCCTTGACCTCCGGGTACTTGCCGAAGAAGTGCTCGCGCGTATAGGCACCGTCCTTCGCCTTGAAGTTCTGGTACTCGCCGTCGACGCACTCTTCCATGCGCCTGCGCAGCAGACCCGACTGGTCACGCGCGAGCAACGGATCCCAGCGGCCGCCCCAGAGCACCTTGATCACGTTCCA
>CAYWMY010000197.1:0-5805 GCA_964459405.1 uncultured Steroidobacteraceae bacterium
GCTTGCCCCCGCGCATCATTCCCCGTACGAGTACAGGCGACTGAGGCCCCGCTCCGCCGGGCGAGCCAGATTCGCCGCCGCGCGACCCTGCGTGAGACCGTTCGCAAAGCCCGAGACGATGTAACGCTCGTTGGTCACGTTCTTCGCGAAGGCGCTGACCTCCCATGAGCGGTCGCTGCTGACGTAGGTGAGGTACAGGTCGAGCAGGCTGTAGGCGTCCTGGTTCAGCTCCGGGAAGTTCAGCGCATCCTTGGCGACGTCATCGACGAAGGACCAGTTCGCACGGCCGATCAGGGTACTGCCCGAGGGCATGCCGAACGAGTACTGCAGCCCGATCTTGCCGGTCCAGTCCGGCGCATTGACCAGCTTCGAGTCGAGCGTGATGCTGCGCAGATCGGTGGCGAAGTTCTGGCTGGCCTCGAGCCGGGTGTATTCCGCGTTCATGTAGCCGAGGCCGGCCTCGATCAGCCAGCCACTCGCCGGGATCGCGGTCAGTTCGACCTCGACACCGTCGATGTCGGCCGCCGCCGCATTGCGGGTCACGGGCGCGATGCCGTCGTTCACCTGGATCTGCAGATCCTTGTAGTCCGTGTGGAAGGCCGAAGCGTTCAGACGCACGCGCCGGTCGAGGAACGTCCACTTGAATCCGACCTCGAACACCGAGGCGGTCTCGGGCTCGAAGGAGGGGACTTCCGACTTCGGCGGGAAGACGCGCTGCACGAAGCCGCCGGATTTGAAGCCCTTCGAGTACGAGGCGTAGGTCATCAGGTCCTCGGTCCAGGAATACGCGATGTTCACGTGCGGGCTGACTTCGTTGAACTTCGACTTCGTCGTGCCGCGCGGCATGAGCTCGAAGCCGGGCGTCAGGCCCGGCACGAGGGCGACGATGTTGCCGGCGGCATCCGAGATCGGCAGGCAGCACAGGCGCCCGTCCGGGGCCGGGAACACCGGCGCGTTCACGAAGGCGAGGAATCCCGGATTCAGGAACTTCGGATCGACGACGGTCTGCAGCTGCGCGCAGGTGACGACCGTCCCGTCGAACAGGGTTTCGGGTCCCTTCGGCATCGGGTAGCAGTCGCCCGGGACGATGAACTTCTTGCTCTCGTGTGTGTAACGCAGTCCACCCGTGATCGCCAGCTTGTCGGTCGCGTTGAACGTGATCTGGGCGAAGCCGGCGTCGCTGCTGTTGTTGATCTTGGCGCCGGAGAGCACCCGCACCGGCGTGAACTCGACATCGTCGAGGTTCAGGCCCTTCTCCTTGAAGTGATAGAGGCCCGCGAGCCACTTCACGCGACCGCCCCAGAGCTCGCCCGTCAGCTGGAACTCCTGCGAGAACTGCTTGACGTCGAAGTCGTCGACCAGGTCACCGGTCACCACCGGCAGGGCGTCCAGGTCATAGGCCGTGTGGGCTTCGGTGTCACGGTAGCTGGTGATCGACTTGAGGCTGGCCCACCCGAAGTCGTAGGTCATCGTCAGTCCGAGGGCCCACAGATCCGTGTTCGAGGACAGGTCCAGGTTGCTGAGATTGGCCCGATGGCCGTGTTTGACGTTGACGATGCTGGCGGGCCCGACCGTGCTCTGGCCGAACACCGGGTTCGGCACGACACCCGGCATGCCGAGCACGCCGCCCTGCTCGCCGAGGGGCGTGGTCGCGACGAGGTTGTGCAGATCGACGAAGCTGGGCGCCGGCAGCGGCGCGGGCGGTGGCAGGTAGGCCGGGCTCTGCGGGTTCGCGAGCGAGCCGATCAGGGCCAGGCTGGCGCCGTCGTAGGTGTTCACCAGCACGTTCGGAACGCCGTTCTCGCGCTGCCGCGAATAGTCGAACGCGAAATTCGCCTCGAAGCGGTCGTCGGGCTTGAACCGCAGCGCCACCCGCGCGGCGTCCTGGTTGATGTCGCCGAGGTGCCGGCCGCTCGCGGCGTTCGGTGAATCGAGGAAGCCATTGCGGTTGAACGACGCGGCCGAGACCTTCGCGTACAGCGTGTCGGACAGCGGCGCGTTCAGACTGCCGCGGACGTCGATCCGGTTGAAGCGGCCACCCGTGACCTCGACATGGCCGTGCAGGGTCTCGTCGGGCAGCCTGCTGGTGACGCTGACCGCGCCGCCGATGGTGTTGCGGCCGAACAGCGTGCCCTGCGGACCGCGCAGCACCTCGACGCGCTCGATGTCGACCAGGTTCAGCACGCTGCCGATGGACTGCGCGATGTAGACGCCGTCGAGGTAGATGCCCACACCGGGTTCGGTCGTCAGCGTGAAGTCCACCTGCCCGATGCCGCGGATGTAGACCGCGGCCGCCGAGTTCGAGCCCGCAAAGCCGGTGGTGTTGTCGAACATCATGTTCGGCGTGGAGGTCGCGATCGCATCGAGTTGATCGATGTGCTGACGCTGCAGGGCCTCGCCCGTGAATGCGGTGACCGAGACCGGGGTGTCCTCCAGGCTCTCTTCCCGCCTGCGCGCCGTCACGAGGATTTCCTGCAGCGCCACCGCCGATGCCGCGTTGTCCTGCGCGACCGCGCCGACGGGTTGTCCGAGCCCGAGCAGCCCGAGCAGCGAGACCATGCCGGCCGTCGAGATTCGGTCGGCGTTGTCCCGCGAGCCCTCCGTCAATCTGTGCATCACGGTCCCCTCCCGGCACGTTGCGTGAGTTGCTCCGCGGCTTTTTTCCCACAGACCCGGGGTGGCGGCTATGCGGAGAGGGCCGTTGCAGCGGCTCTTTTTTGCATAGACGCGTATTTACGGAACTGCTACTCACACGCTTTCGTCGGGTGACGCCCCATGGTGGCGCGCCCGGGCTGAGCGCCGCGCCCGTCGTCATGCCCGCGCTTGTCGCGCGCCCGGACGATGCCGGTTGTCTGCGTGGCCCGCCGGTGGGTCCCAGGGATCCCCGGCTTCCGGTGGAGGCGACAGCGGTCGCAGGCAGGAACACGGGGGTCGTGCCCCGGAATGCGGGAGGAGTCGTCATGGCATCGAAGCCCGGCAATCGGGTACTGGGCGGCCGGGAGAAGGTCAAGGTTGCCATCGCGCAGATCTCCCCGGCCTACATGAACCGGGACGCCTGCGTGGCGCGCGCCTGCGCCGCCATCGAGGACGCCGGGCGTAATGGTGCAGACCTCATGGTGTTCCCGGAGGTCTGGCTCGCCGGCTACCCGTACTGGACGGAGGGCTGGGATTCATCGCTGCCGCAGTGGGCTGCGGGACGGATCCTGTTCGCGGACAATGCACTCATCGTGCCGAGCGAGGACAGCGAGCGCATCGCGCATGCAGCCCGGCGGGCGGGCGTCTACGTCGTGCTCGGCTGCAACGAGATGGATCCGCGACCCGCGGTGCGGACCATCTATAACAGCCTGGTGTTCTTCGCGCCCGACGGCACCGTGCTCGGCCGGCATCGCAAGCTCATGCCGACGTTCATCGAGCGGCTGTTCTGGGGCCAGGGTGACGCGAGCGATCTCGTGGTCTTCGACACGGACATCGGGCGGATCGGCGGCCTGATCTGCGGCGAGCACCTGATGACACTGGTGCGCGCGGCCATGATCGCGCAGGGCGAGGACATCCACGTCGCGGTGTTCCCCGGCGCGTTCGAGCTGCACACGGGGCCGCAGCTCGAGGAGCCGGAGAAGGCCGGCGGTTTCTGGGGACACTTCGAGGTGCGCGCCCACGCCATGGAGGCCGGCGCCTTCGTGATCTCGGGCTGCGGCGTGATCAAGGACGCCGACGTGCCGGCCGGGTTTCCCTACAAGGGCCGCATGAACATCGGCTATGCGAACGGCGGCAGCGAGATCATCACGCCGCTCGGCGTCGCGTTGACGGGGCCGGTGTATGGCGAAGCGATCGTCTATGCGGAACTCGAGGCCTGGATGATCAAGGCGACCAAGGCCATCGTCGACACCCTGGGTCACTATGCGCGACCCGACGTGCTGCGGCTGCTGGTGCAGGGCGGCGAGGGCTGGCAGCCGGCGGGTGGCGCGCGGGACCTGTCGCCCATCCGTCTCGCGTTGACGGACGATGCGCTGGCGCGCGCGGCGGATGCGCGCGACGTCGATCCGGCCCGGGTCGTGGAGCTCGCCGAAGCCGTGCGCCGCGCCGCCGACTGAGGGAAGGGGCCGCTCGCGCCACGGTCAGCGCGGGTCGATGGGCGTCAGTGGCGGGACCTGCCGTTCGATGGCCCGGGCGGCATCGAGGCAGCGCATTTCGCTGCCGGGCGGCCCGATGATCTGCACGACCTGCGGCAGACCCTCGCGCAGCCCCAGCGGCACGACCGCCGCCGGCAACCCCAGGGCGTTCACCGCAACCGTCATGCGGAAGCTCTGCACCACGCGCTCCATGCGTGCCGGGGACTCGATGTCGGCGTCCGAGGCCAGCGGCGGCTCGGTACCGACGGGGGCGACGATCAGCGCATACCGCTCGAGGAAACCGAGCCAGTCCCGCAGCAGTGCCCGGCGCCGCGCCAGAGCGCCGATGTAGGTGTCGAGACCGGGGTCCGGCAGCAATGCGCGGTAGCACTCGAAGGCGCGCGCGAGTGACGGGCCGCAGATGTTCCTCACGGCCGGTTCCAGCCCGGTCAACAGTTCTCCGAGGCAGACCACGCGCCACACCTGCGCGGCGTCCTCGATGCCCGGAGGCTCGACCAGCTCGATGCGGAAGCCGGCCTTCTCCAGCAGCTCTCCAGCACGCCTCACGCCGCTGGCCACCTGCTCGCTGACGCCACCGCGCGCCGGGTCCACCACCAGCGCAACGACCGGCCCCGCCTCCGCGGGCTCATCATCCGCAGCCGGGCGCCACCAGGGATCGCGCCAGTCGCGCCGGGCCATCGCGCGCAGGCCGAGGCGCACGTCCTCCACGCGCCGTGCCATCGGCCCTTCGACGTGCATGAGCTGCACGCCGATTCCGGGCTCCGCGGGATCGCCGGGATTCCAGACCGGAACACGTCCGAGGCCGGGCCGGATGGAGGCCAGACCGCAGGCCTGGGCGGGGTGCCGCAGCGATCCGCCGAGATCGTTGCCGTGCGCGAGCGGTGTGATGCCCACCGCGAGCGCGGCCGCCGCGCCGCCACTGGAGCCGCCGGGTGTGCGGGACGGATTCCAGGGATTGCGCGTGGCACCGTAGACTTCGTTGCTCGTCTCCCAGCGACAGCAGAACTCGGGCGTGTTGCTGCGGCCGATGACGATGGCTCCCGCATCGAGCCAGTTCTGCACGCAGGCCGAGGTGGCGCGCGCGAGGTTGTCACGCAGTGCGGCGCAGCCGTTCACGGTCGCCCAGCCCTGCAGGTCGACGTTGCCCTTGATGGTCACCGGGACGCCGTGCAGCGGGCCGAGCGCCCGGCCCTCCGCGATGGCGCGATCGGCCGCATCCGCGGCGGCCAGCGCGGCCTCCGGCCGGACCTCGGGGAGTGCGTTGATGGACGCATTGGCCACCTGCCAGCGCTCGAGGCAGGCGGCGACGACATCGCGCGCGCTGAAATCCCGCCGGCGCAGGCCGATGGCGACCTGCCGTGCATCGAGGCGCCAGAGTCCGTCCTCCGCCACGAATTCAGCCATGATGTGCCTCCTCGGTGATGTGTCTGCAAGCCCATCGAACCACGTCGGCTGGCGTGTCCCTCCCGGGCCAGCCTGTGCAGGCAGCGCCGGACGCCGTTGCTGCCCGGGTCGATGCGGTGGCTGTGTTACTGGCAGTTCGCGGCCAGTCCCTGGATCCACTGCTGCAACAGAGCCACGCCGTTGGTGTCGACGAGGGTACTGCCGATCGGTGGCATCTGGCCCGCGCCGCGGCGATTGGTACGCGCGAGCAGCACCGAACGGGCCGGGTCAC
>CAYWMY010000198.1:0-5794 GCA_964459405.1 uncultured Steroidobacteraceae bacterium
ATGCCGGGGCCTGAGCCGTGATGTGGCGCTTCGTGCCGCTGCTGGTCGCGAACCTGGGGCGCCGGCGCCTGCGCACGGCGTTCACGCTGGGCTCGATCGTCGTCGCGTTCCTGCTCTACGGCCTGCTGTCGGCGGTGGACGAGGCGTTCTCGATCGGCGTCGAGCTCGCGGGCCAGAACCGGCTCATGACCATCCACAAGGTGTCGCTGATCCAGCCGCTGCCCGCGGCCCACGCGGGTCGCATCCGCACCGTCGAGGGCGTGCGCGACGTCTCGCCGATGACCTGGCTCGGTGGCACCTACCAGGACGATCGCAACGTGATCCAGGCCTTTCCCGTGGATCCGGAGACCTTTCTCAGGATCTATCCGGAGATCCTGGTTTCGCCGGAGCTGCTCGCCCGCTGGCGCGCCGAGCGTCGCGCGGTGCTGGTGGGCAGCGAACTCGTGCGCCGCTTCGGCTGGAAGCCCGGCGACATCGTCTCGCTGCGCACCAACATCTGGCCGCGCGCCGACGGCGGCAACGTCTGGGAGTTCCGGATCGCGGGCACCTACAGTCTCCGCAACGACATCGGCGACAAGACCAGCCTGTATTTCCGCCAGGACTACTTCACCGAGTCGCTGGCCGAGGGCGCGAAGGGACTGGTCGGCTGGTACGTGATCGCGGTGGATGATCCCGCGGCCGCGCCGGACGTGGCGCGGCGCATCGACGCGCTGTTCGCGAATTCGCGCTACGAGACGCGCACCAGCAGCGAGAAGGCCTTTGCGCAGGGCTTCGCGAACCAGATCGGCAACATCGGTGCGATCCTGACCGCGGTCGTCAGCGCCGTGTTCTTCACCATGCTGCTCGTGACCGCCAACACCATGGCGCAGTCGGTGCGCGAGCGGACCAGTGAACTCGCGGTGCTGAAGACGCTGGGCTTCACGAACGGCGGGGTCATGGCCATGGTGCTGGCCGAGGCGGTGCTGCTGACGGTGATCGGCGGCGCGGCCGGCCTCGGGATCGCGGCACTTGCGGTGGCCGGGCTCGCGGATGCCATCGCGCAGTACCTGCCGGTGTTCAAGGTCTCCGCCAGAACCGTCGCCGAGGCGGCGCTGCTGATGCTGGGGCTCGGCATCGCGGCGGGGGCCGCGCCGGCGTGGCGCGCGCTCAGGCTGCAGATCGCCGCGGCGCTGCGGCAGGCCTGAGCCATGCGACGCGTGCAATGGCTGCGACAGGTGGTGGCGGTGAGCCGCATGAACTTCGCGGCACTGCCCGAGCGCGTCGGTCCGTCGCTGGTCGCCGTCATCGGCATCGGCGGCGTGGTCGCGGTGCTGGTCGCCGTGCTGTCGATCAGCGCGGGGTTCCGTGCAACGCTCGCGCTCGCGGGCCAGGATGACGTCGTCATCGTGCTGCGAGGAGGCTCGGAGGACGAGATGTCGAGCGGGCTCGGCATCGAGGACGTGCGCGTCGTGAGCGATGCGCCCCAGATCCGGCGTGGAGCGCACGGACCGCTGGTCTCGGCCGAGCTGTATGTCGTCATCGACCAGCCGGGCATGGCCCGTGGCACTCCGGCCAATGTGCCGGTGCGCGGCGTCGGCCCGCAGGCGCCGGCGCTGCGTGGCGCCTTTCGCATCGTGGCCGGCCGCATGTTCCAGAGCGGCCTCAACGAGGTGATCGTCGGCCGCGCCGCGCAGCGGCAGTTCCGGGGCCTGCGACTCGGCGACCGGCTGTACATGGGCGGCACGGACTGGACCGTCGTGGGCACCTTCGAGGATGGCGGCTCGGTCGCCGAGGGCGAGATCTGGATGGATGTCGTGGGGCTGCAGGGTGCCTACAAGCGCGGCGCCACCTACCAGTCGCTGCGCCTGAAGCTGCGGTCAGCCGGCGACCTGGCCGCGCTGCGCGCGCGCCTCGCCGCGGATCCGCGCACCAACGTCTCCGTGCGCACGGAGCGGCAGTTCCTCGACGACCAGTCGCGCCAGCTCGCGGGCATCATCAACACGGTTGGCGTGCTGATCGCGCTGATGATGGGCGTGGGCGCGGTGTTCGCGGCGTTGAACACCATGTACGCGGCGGTCGCGGCGCGCGCCCGCGAGATCGCGACATTGCGCGCGCTCGGATTCGGCGCGACGCCGGTGCTGGCCTCCGTGCTGCTCGAGTCGCTCGCGCTCGGAGTCGCGGGCGGCATCGTGGGGGGGGCGCTCGCTTATGCGGGCTTCAACGGTTATCAGGCCTCGACACTGAACTGGTCGAGCTTCACGCAGGTCAGCTTCGCGTTCCGCGTGACACCGGAACTCATGCTCGCGGGCGTGGGCTATGCGCTGTTGCTCGGCTTCGTGGGCGGGCTGCTGCCGGGTCTGCGTGCGGCACGCCAGCCGGTCACGGTCGGCCTGCGCGAGCTGTAGCCGGGCGTCTGTCCGGACGCCGGCGGCTGCGTGAGTTGCGGCAGATTCGCTGTTATGATCGCCGCGCTTCGCACGATGGGCAGGATGCCGGGCGCGTCTCCATCGCGCGGATCGCGCGATGCGCTTCGAGATCAGTCGAGGGGGGAGAGTCCGGATTCCATGCTTGCGCGCCCGCATCCCGTGGCTGCGTCGCCTCAGCTGTCGTTGCTGGAAACCGAAGGTCCGCAGGAGGCCTTCGTCGTGCGCGAGAGTGAGCGCGCACGGCGTCTCACGGTGCGCGTGTTCCCGGGCGGCCGCGTCGAGATCGTCGTTCCGCGTGGCACGGCTCCTGCCATCGTGCAGCAGTTCGTGACCCGGCACCGCACCTGGATCGATCTCAAGGTCCGCGAGTTCGGCCATCGTGAACCGGCCGCCGGCGCGGCCCTGCCGCAACGGGTGTCGTTCCAGTCGGTGGGCGAGGACTGGCAGGTCGTCTACGAGCGCGCCCCGCGCGCGCCGCGCGTGCGTGAAGGCGACGGCGTGATCGTGGTGCGCGGCGAACTCGATCGGGGCCGTCTGGTGCGGCACGTGCTGCAGCGCTGGCTCATGCGGCGCGCGCACGCGCGGCTTGCACCCTGGCTGCTGGATGTCGCGGCCGAGGCCGGGCTCGCCGTGGCTCGCGTGCAGGTGCGCCGCCAGCGGACGCGCTGGGGCAGCTGCTCGCGCCGCGCGACCATCAGCCTGAACGCCTGCCTGATGTTCCAGCCCGGTGATGTGGTCCGTTATCTGTTCGTGCACGAGCTCGCCCACCTCGTGCACATGAACCACTCGCGCCGGTTCTGGCGGCTGGTCGAGACCCTCGAACCCGAGTGGCAGCGGCTCGACGGCGAGCTCATGAGCGGCTGGCGTCATGTGCCCGGCTGGGTGCTGGTCTGACCCGGCGCGGAATGCGCCTGACCTGCGGCAGCCGCGCGAGCATCAGCAGCAGCCAGATCGTGAAGTACAGCAGCGGCTCGCGGATGTCGGCCTTGACCTGCCAGTAGAAATGCCAGCAGCCGAGCAGCGTGATCGGGTACACGAGCCCGTGCAGTGACTTCCAGCGGCGCCCCAGCCGCCGCATCGATGCGCGGTTGGACGTCGCGGCCAGCGGCACCAGCAGCAGCAGCGCCGTGAAGCCCACCGTGATGAACGGCCGCTCGGTCACGTCCTCGAGGATGAAGGACAGCGCGAGACCCTGATCGACGACCGCGTAGCACAGGAAGTGCGCGAGCGCGTAGCTGAATGCGAACAGACCCAGCATGCGTCGCAGCCGCGGCAGTTCGAGCCGCGGCAGCAGACGCGCCGCGGGTGTCACGAGCAGCGTGACGAGCAGCAGGCGCAGCGTCCAGATGCCCGTCCGCTCGATCAGGGCCTCCACGGGATTGGCCCCGAGATCGGCGCCCCGCAGACCGGATGCCCCGGCCAGGAGCAGGCCGAAGGGCACGCAGCACAGCAGGAACAGCGCGATCTTGACCGTGCGGCGTCGCAGCTCGGTCCGGCGATGCGGGTCGAGCGCCGTCGCCGAGGCGGCCGCCATGCTCGCGGTTGCCGGGTCTCTGGCCGCCACGCCTGTGGCGTCGTTGCGCATCAGAAATAACGCCGCAGATCCATGCCGCGGTACAGGCCCGCGACCTGTTCCGCGTAGCCATTGAAGATCAGGGTCGGCTGTTTGCTCCAGAACGAGCCGCTGCCGATGCGACGTTCACGCTTCTGGCTCCAGCGCGGATGATCGACGGCCGGGTTCACGTTGGCGTAGAAGCCGTACTCCTGCGGCGCGGAGCGCACCCAGGTCGTGCGTGGCCTGATCGGCGTGAAACGCAGGCGCACGATGGACTTGATGCTCTTGAAGCCGTATTTCCAGGGCACGACGAGCCTGAGCGGCGCGCCGTTCTGGTTGGGCAGCACGCGGCCGTACATGCCGACCGCCAGGATGGCCAGCGGGTGCATGGCCTCGTCGAGGCGCAGCCCTTCGACGTAGGGCCACTGCAGCACCGATGAGCGCTGCCCCGGCATGCGATCCGGGTCGTACAGCGTCGTGAATTCCACGTACTTGGCCTTGGACGTGGGCCGGCAGCGCTTGATCAGGTCGCCGAGCGGGAATCCGATCCAGGGGATCACCATCGACCAGGCCTCGACACAGCGCAGCCGGTAGATGCGCTCCTCGAGGGCGTGCGGTCTCAGCAGGTCGTCGACATCGAACTGTCCGAGCATCCCGGCCTCGCCCTCGATGCTGACGGTCCACGGGCGCGTGCGGAAATCCTGCGCGTTGGCAGCCGGGTCCGACTTGTCGGTGCCGAACTCGTAGAAGTTGTTGTACTGGCTTGCCTCCTCGAAGCGGTTCGGGCGTTCGCTGGTGCTGAACTGTGTATTGCGGCGGTACGCGAGCGGTGGTGGCGCGAGTTCGAAGGTGCCCTGGGCGGCAGACGCACCGCCGGCGAGGCCCGCAGCGAGGCCGACACCGGCTGCGATGAACTCACGACGTGACAGGTACAGCGACTCGGGCGTGATCTCGGATGCGGGGATCGGTGGCAGGTTCAGGCGTCGCATGACGGCTCCGGAGTTGTGGGCTGGCGAGGGCCGGCTCCCACCAGCAACGTTGGTGTGTACGGTGTGAAAAACCTCACGGGAATTGGACCGCACGAATGGGGCCGATGTTACCGAGGAACACGGGCGGTACGGGCCGTGCGGCTGGCGCCGACGCTTCGGCGGTAGTAAAAGAATCGCGAGCGAGTGGGGATCGCAGCCTGCGATCGTGGCGACTGGAGCAGCGGCCCGGCTGAGGGATTCCCGGGCCGGTGTCGTGGATGGCGGATTCGATGGACGGGAAGTCGTGTCGCGGGAGGCGCGGAGCCTGCGCCAGGAGTCTGGCGATGCGAAGGTCCTTCTGGCGCGTGGATTCAATATTAAGAAGCGACTCAAATAGTGCTTTCCAAGTTACTGATACCAGAGGCTGTTCTTCCCTACATCGTCGCGGCCGGAGCAGGGCTGCTCGTCGGTCTTGAGCGCGAACGCAGCAAGGCGCGCCATGGCGACGCATCGCCGGCGGGTATTCGCACTTTTACACTGACGGCGCTGCTCGGCGCTGTCGCGGGCGGTCTGGATTCGACCTTCGTGGCGACCGCGACCGTCGTGGGCGTTGCGGCGCTTGCGGTCGCGGCCTACCTGCGCAGCCCGGACGACGACCTCGGTCTGACCACGGAAATCGCGCTGCTGCTGATGCCGTTGATCGGCATCCTCGCGCACCGCGCTCCCACGCTGGCCGCAGGGCTCGGCGTCGTGATCGCGCTGCTGCTCGCGGCGCGTTCCCGGCTGCACCAGTTCGTGCGCAACACGCTGACACCGCAGGAGGTTCACGACGGCCTGGTGCTGGCCGCCGCGACGCTCGTGGTGCT
>CAYWMY010000199.1:0-5745 GCA_964459405.1 uncultured Steroidobacteraceae bacterium
CGACCAGTGGTCGTTGAGGCTCACGTCGACACCGGCCTGCAGCACGGGACCCACGCTCCAGTCGTCCACGTCCAGCCGCGCGCCCGGCACGGCCAGATTGTCCTTCGTGAACCATGTGACGTTCACACCGGCACCGATGTAGGGGCGGACCCTCTGCGTCGCCAGGTAATACTTCGCCGTCAGCGTCGGCGGCAGGTGCGTCACGCTGCCCAGCCGGGCGCTGTGACCCAGAGCCGATCGCTCCGCGACAACCTGATGTTTGGTCGGCACTGTCAACAGCAGTTCGACACCGAAGCGCTGCGTCAGCGCGTACTCAAAATCGATATCCGGTGCCCATTCGTTCGAGACGTCGACCGAATCTTTCGGCACCGACAGCAACCCGATGGGCTTGGATTCGTCGGACGGCACGATGTAGACGCCGCCGACGCGGGTCGTCAGCTTGCTGATGTCGAACGCCTGAGCCGTCGGCACGGCCGTGGCCATGGCGGTCGCCACCGCCGCCGCTGTGATCACCCTGTTCACCGATGTCATGCGCAATCCCTTAAAGCCGTGTGGAAACGGCCCCTCCACTCACTATGGCCAAGACCCCTTCTTGACCTGGATCAAGACTATCAAGGACGTTTTGGACCGAGTATTGCGGAATGACGTAGCCACCGCGTCGCAAGTACCTATGGCGGCAGGGGCTGCGCCTGGTGCTGGCAGGCCTGGCCCGCCTCGCCGGCCGAAGCCGCATCGAAGCCGCATCGAAGCCGGTCAGCCTGACCGTGACCCGCCGGCAGGGGGGAGTGCGGCCCGGCATCAGGCATGCCGGCTCGGCCCCGAGCTGTTGCACGGGCCTTGGACGATGGAGGGGGCTGCGGCCCCTGCATCAGGCATGGCTGCGGCGAGGCCGCCATGCCCGGAGCGGATGGACATGTGACGCCGGCCAGTGCTGGCAGGACACGGCAACGCCGGCCAGAGCGTCGCGTCGCTTGCCGGGCCGGGACGCAACTGCCATCCTCGCGCGCGCATGTCGAGCGCCACTCCCCCGCCATCCGCAGGCCACATCCGCAGCTTCGTCCGTCGTGGTGGCCGCCTGACGAGCGCGCAGCAGCGCGCGCTCAGCGAGCTGTGGCCCCGCTTCGGGCTCGAGTTCACCCCGCGGCCGCTCGACCTGGATGCGGTCTTCGGCCGTCGCGCCGCGCGCGTGGTCGAGATCGGTTTCGGCAACGGTGAAACGCTGCTCCAGCTCGCCGCCTCGCGCGCGGACCAGGATTTCCTGGGCATCGAGGTGCACCCGCCGGGTGTGGGCCACTGCCTGCTCGGCGTCGCCGCGCTGGGCCTGTCGAACGTCCGCGTCTCGCGCGACGATGCGGTCGAGGTGCTGACACACCAGATTCCCGATGCGAGCCTCGACGAGGTGCTGCTTTACTTCCCCGATCCCTGGCCAAAGAAACGCCATCACAAGCGCCGCATCGTACGCCCCGGGTTCGTGGCACTCGTGGCGCGCAAGCTCCGTCCAGGCGGGGTGCTGCGGCTCGCGACGGACTGGGCGCCGTACGCCCAGGCCATGAGCGAGGTGCTCGCGGGCTCTGCAGAACTCGAGAACGAGGGCGGCCGCGAGCCCTGCGTCGCACGACCGGCGAGCCGGCCGCTGACGCGCTTCGAGCGCCGCGGCCAGCGGCTGGGCCACGAGGTGTTCGACCTGGCGTATCGCCGGCGCTGACCCTGGCCTGCGCCGGTGAGGCGCAGACCGCCGTCGTCAGGCCGCGCGCGCGACCTTGAGCCTGAGCGCGTTCGAAACCACCGACACCGAGGACAGGCTCATCGCCAGCGCTGCGAGCATCGGGCTCATCTGCAGGCCCGTCAGCGGATACAGCAGCCCGGCCGCGATCGGCACGCCGAGCGCGTTGTAGAGAAACGCGAACGCGAGATTCTGTTTCATGTTCGCGACCGTCTGCCGCGAAATCCCGCGTGCCCGGACGATCCCGGCCAGATCACCCCTGACGAGCGTGACCTGCGCGCTGGACATCGCGACATCCGTACCCGTGCCCATCGCGATGCCGACGTCGGCGGCGGCGAGCGCCGGGGCGTCGTTGATGCCGTCACCGGCCATCGCGACGCGGCGTCCGTCGGCCTTCAGGCGCGCCACCAGCGCCGCCTTGTCCTGCGGCCGCACCTCGGCGTGCACCTCGTCGATCCCAAGCCGCTTCGCAACCGCTTCGGCAGTCGTCCGGCCGTCGCCCGTGGCCATCACGACCCGCAGGCCCAGGGCGTGCAGCGCCGCGAGCGCCGCGGGACTCGTTTCCTTCACAGGATCGGCCACGGCGATCAACCCGGCGGCACGACCATCGACCGCCAGGAAGACCACACTCGCGCCCTCGCGACGCAGTGACTCTGCCGTGTCCAGCAAGGAGCCGGCATCCACACCGCCTTCGCGCAGCAGCGCCGCGCTGCCGAGCACGAGTTGATGCTCGCCCACGCGGCCCCGTACGCCGCCGCCCGTCACGGACTCGAAGCCCTGCGCCGGCTCGAGCGCGAGACCGCGCGAGCGCGCCTCGGCGACGATGGCCTCGGCGAGAGGATGCTCGCTGGCCTGTTCCAGGCTCGCAGCCAGCCGCAGCACCTCTTCGGCAGCCCCGGAGCCCGTGGCGACCACCTGGCGGAATGCCGGTCGGCCGCGCGTGAGGGTGCCGGTCTTGTCGACGATCAGCGTGTCGATCGTGCACAGCCGCTCGATGGCCTCGGCGTCACGGAACAGCACCCCGGCCTGCGCCGCACGGCCGGTCGCCACCATGATCGACATGGGCGTCGCAAGACCGAGCGCGCAGGGGCAGGCGATGATGAGCACGGATACCGAATGCACGATGGCCAGGGTCCACGTGCCGCCCGGAACCAGCAGGCCCCACGCGATGAAGGTCGCGACCGCGACCACGAGCACTGCGAGCACGAACCAGAAGCTGACATGGTCCGCGAGCCGCTGCATCGGCGCGCGCGAGCGCTGCGCCTGCGCGACCAGCTCCACGATCTGCGCCAGCACCGTCTCGCGGCCAACGTGCTCGGCACGCAGGACGAGGCTGCCGGTACCGTTGATGGTGGCGCCGATCAGCTTCGAGCCCGGCGCCTTCTCGACCGGAATCGGCTCCCCGGTCAGCATCGATTCGTCGACGCTCGACTGTCCCGCGACCACTTCACCGTCGACGGGCACCTTTTCGCCCGGCCGCACGCGCAGCCGATCGCCGACGTGGATGTGAGTGAGCGGGATGTCTTCCTCGGTACCGTCGTCGCGGATGCGCCGCGCATGCTTCGGCGCAAGCTGCAGCAGCGCCCGCAGCGCGGCCGAGGTGCTGGACCGGGCCTTGAGTTCGAGCACTTGTCCGAGCAGGGTCAGCGAAACGATGATCGCCGCGGCCTCGAAGTACACGCCGACGCGTCCGTGCTCGTGCAGAGACTCCGGGAACATGCCGGGGGCGATGACCGCGACGGCGCTGTAGGCGAACGCCGCGCCGACGCCGGTGCCGATCAGCGTCCACATGTTCGGGCTGTGGTTCCGAAGCGACTGCGCCCAGCGCTCGAAGAATGGCCGGCCGGCCCACAGCACGACCGGCGCGGACAGCACGAACTCGAGCCAGCTGCGCGTCGACGCCGGCAGGCCGGTCCAGACGTGGCCGCCCATGGCCAGCAGCAGCACCGCGATAGACAGTGGCAGCGTCCACCAGAACCGGCGCCGGAAATCCACGAGCTCCGGATTCTCGCCCTCGTCCAGGCTCGGCATCACGGGCTCGAGCGCCATGCCGCAGAGGGGACAGGCCTCCGGGCGGTCTCGCACGATCTCCGGGTGCATCGGGCAGGTGTACTTCGCGCCGGGAATCGCGGCCGGCAAAGCCGGAGCCGCGGTCGGCGCCGGGCGCGGCTGCAGATAGCGCACCGGATCCGCGACGAACTTCGTGCGGCAGCCCGCGCAGCAGAACCGGTATTCACGCCCCTCGTGCGTGGCGTGATGCGGCGATCCGGCAGCCACCGTCATGCCGCAGACGGGGTCGATGGAAGCCGGATCGGGCGCCGCACCGCCTGCGTGCCGCGGATGATTCTGACAGCAGCTGCTCATCGCTCAGGTCTCCACATCGACGATCGTCACGAGCCGCAGGACCTGAGGATATCCCGGCCTCCGGCCGCCCGGCACGCGCAGCGATCGTGCCGCGCGCGTGCACCGTGAAGCCGTCGGGTGGCGGCCATCATGAATGCCGCCAGCCCGCGGCAGCGCTCAAAGCGCCGGGCGCTGCGCCGCAAGCGGCATCGATTGCCGTCTCAGCGGTCGCCATTGACGTCGAGGCGCTCGATGCGTGCGCGCATCGCAATCAGCAGCGCGAGTCCTGGCAGCGCCGTGAAGAAGGTGACGACGAAGAAGTTGCGCCAGCCGATCGCGTCGACACGCAACTGCAGCAGATCCGTGCCCAGCAGCGACAGCGAGAAGCCGCCGCCATCGACCAGCGTCGCCGCAAGAGGTCCGAGGAACGTACGCGCGATGCTCGACAGTGCCGAGAGCAGCGCGAACTGGAAGGCGCTGAAGCGCTGGTCGCACAGCGCCATGATGAACGCGCCGAAGGCGGCCGCGCCCATGCCGCCCGCGAGGTTGTCGAAGCCGACGGCGAGCACCATGAGCCCGAGGTCGCGGCCGGCCGCCGCGAGCCAGGCGTACAGCAGATTGGTCACCGCCTGCAGGGCGCCGAATGCGAGCAGCGAGCGATAGAGCCCGAAACGCGCGAACAGCACACCGCCCGCCAGCGTGCCGAGGATCGTCGCCACGAGGTTCGTGGTCTTGGAGATCGCGCCCACCTCCGTGGCGGTGAACCCCACACCCTTGATCAGGAAAGCCGTCGACAGCGAGAGCGCGAAGGCATCACCGAACTTGTACAGCACGACCAGCGCCAGCAGCGCCCACGCCCCCGGCCGCATCACGAATTCCGCGAGCGGCCGGAATACCGCCGCGCCCAGCGTGGCCGGCGGCTCGATGCGTCGCTCCGGCTCGGGCGCGCGCAGCGTCGCCAGCATCGTGGCGGCCATCACGAGCGCGAGGCACAGGTAGGTGTTGTGCCAGCCGATGCGGTCCGACAGCACGAGCGCCAGCGCACCGGAGACGAGCGCTGCGATGCGCCAGCCGAGCTGCGTGAAGGTCGAGCCGATGCCGCGCTCCTCGTGGCGCAGCGTGTCGGTGCGGTAGGCGTCGATGACGATGTCCTGCGAAGCCGACAGGAACGCCATCGTGAACGCGAGCAGGGCGACGAGCTGCACGTTGCGATCGGGCGACTGCAGGCCGAGCAGCGCGATCACGGCGGCGAGCGCGAGCTGGAATACCAGCACCCAGCCGCGGCGGCGGCCCAGGAACGGCAGCGCGTAACGGTCCACGAGCGGCGCCCAGAACACCTTGAACGTGTAGGGCGCACTGACCAGCGTGAACAGGCCGATGGTCTTGAGATCGACGTCCACGGTGGCGAGCCACGCCTGCAGCGTGCCCTGCGACAGGTTGAAAGGCAGGCCCGACGCGAAGCCGAGCGTCATGGCCGCGACCACGCGTGGATTCGTGAACAGCTGGCGCCAGTCGATCCTGGCTGCGCTCACGACGCCTCCCGCGTGCGGTGGTCAGACGGCCTGGATCGGATAGTCATAGTCGATGATGAGCGGCGCATGGTCGTAGAACCGACTGGCTTTGTGAATGGGCGCGCTGCGCACGCACCCGCCGAGCGCCGCACTGACAACCTGGTAGTC
>CAYWMY010000200.1:0-5714 GCA_964459405.1 uncultured Steroidobacteraceae bacterium
ACGAGCCAGCGCCGGGAGGAGGACCGGGTCGAGATCCTCTCGGGCGTATTCGCAGGGGTCACCACGGGCACTTCGATCGGTCTGCTGGTCCGCAACACGGACCAGCGCTCGCGCGACTACGAGAAGATCAAGGACCGGTTCCGCCCGGGCCACGCGGACTACACCTATCAGCAGAAGTACGGCATTCGCGACTATCGCGGCGGTGGCCGCGCCTCGGCACGCATCACGGTCGCGACGGTGGCCGCGGGCGCGATCGCGCGAAAGTACCTGCTGAGCCGTGCCGGCATCAGCGTCTCGGGTTACCTGTCGCGCATGGGCCCGATCGAGCTCGAGCCTCGCGATCCCTCCGCCGCGGGTGGCAATCCGTTCTTCTGTCCGGATCCGGCGCGTCTGCCCGAACTCGAGGAGCTGATCTGGAAGCTGCGAGCCGAGGGTGATTCCGTGGGAGCGCGGGTCACGGTCGTGGCGCGCGGCGTGGCTGCCGGACTCGGTGAGCCGGCATTCGATCGCATGGATGCCGACATCGCGCACGCGATGATGGGCATCAACGCTGTCAAGGCCGTGGAGATCGGTGATGGTGTCGCCGTCGCTGCGCAGCGCGGCAGCGAGCATCGTGACGAGATCACCCCGGCGGGTTTCGCATCGAATCACGCGGGTGGCATGCTGGGCGGCATCACCACCGGCCAGGACATCGTGGTGCACGTCGCGCTCAAGCCCACGTCGAGCATCCAGGTCCCCGGGCGCACGATCACCACCGCCGGCCTGCCGACGCAGGTCGTGACGACCGGCCGGCACGACCCCTGCGTGGGACTGCGAGCCGTGCCGATCGCCGAGGCCATGCTGCTCATCGTGCTGATGGACCACTATCTGCGCCATCGGGCGCAGTGTGGCGACGTGCCGAATGCCACCGTGGGTGTCCCGCGACAGCCGGGATCGTGACCACGTCGCGAGGCATCCTCGGCGCGGGCTACTTCTGGTATTTCGCGGCGACGGGCGTGTTCCTGCCGTACTGGCCCGTGTTCCTGCGCGGCGAGGGTTTCAGCGCGTCCGGCATCGGTCTGATGATGGCGGTGTTCTATGCCTGTCGCACCGTGGGAGCGCCGGCCTACGCTGCGGTCGCGGATGCCAGGGGTTCCAGGATCGCGCTGCTGCGGTTCGCGCCGCTGGGTGCGGCGCTGTGCGCGGTGGTGTTCCACTTCTCCGCTAGCCCATGGGTGACGGGCATCGCGCTCGGCTTCTCCGCCACGCTGTTCACGGCCACCGTGGCGCTATACGACGCCCAGCTGCTCGATGCGCTCCGCCCCGCCAGCGCCACCTACGGTCGCCTGCGACTGTGGGGGTCACTGGGCTTCGCCGCCAGCTCGCTGGCGGCCGCGCCACTGTTCGACCGCATCGGTGTCGGCGCATTGCCGGCGACGCTCGTCGTGCTGCTGGTACTGACGTTCGCCGTGTATCTGCGCATCGATCCGGCGGGGCCCGTTGGCCGCCCCGCGGCCGTCGCGTTGTGGCCGCGGCTGCGCGACCGGCGCGTGCGCGCCTTCCTGCTGGTCTGCCTGCTGATGCTGATGAGCCACGGCCCGTTCTACAGCTTCCTGTCGCTGTACCTGCTGCACTACGGTCATACGCCGCAGTTCGTCGGTGCGATGTGGGCCTGGGGTGTGGTCTGCGAGGTGCTGGTGTTCCTCGCCGCACCCTGGATCCTCGCGCGTTATCGACCGCGCACGATCGTGCTGGCCGCGCTCGCGGCGACCGCCGTGCGCTGGTTCGTACTGGCGGCGTGGCCACGCCTCGCCGTCGTCGTGGTGCTGACGCAGACGCTGCATCTCGCGAGCTTCGGGCTGTTCCACCTCTGGTCAGTGTCGACGGCGCGCCAGCTGTTCCCGGCCGCGGCCGCGGCGCGGGCGCAGGCCCTGCACAGCGCCGTGGGCTATGGCCTCGGCGGCGCCATCGGCGCGTATGGCAGCGGGCTGCTCTGGGATGGCTGGGGCCCGCAGGCCCCTTATGTCGCTGCGGGGATTGTCGTAATCTTCGCGTTTCTCGTTGCCGCGGCCGCGACCGGTCCGGATCCTGGCGACGAGTCTCCGGTCACCTGAACAGTCCTTGGGGTAGAGATCAGATGAGCAAGCAATGGCGCGTCGCCGTGGTAGGTGCCACCGGCCTCGTGGGTGACACCATGATCCAGGTGCTGGAAGAACGCGACTTCCCGGTGGCGACACTGTATCCGCTGGCCAGCGTGCGCTCGATCGGCCGCAGCGTGAAATTCCGAGGTCGCGAATACCCCGTCGATGATCTGGCGACCTTCGATTTCTCGAAGGCGGACATCGGCCTGTTCTCCGCCGGCAGCGAGGTCTCTGCCGTGTTCGCTCCCAAGGCCGCAGCGGCCGGATGCGTGGTCATCGACAATACCTCGCAGTTCCGTTACGACGATGACATTCCGCTGGTCGTCCCCGAGGTGAATGCCGACGCCATCGGCCAGTACAAGACCCGCGGCATCATCGCCAATCCGAACTGCTCGACGATCCAGATGGTCGTGGCGCTCAAGCCGATCTATGACGCGGTCGGCATCGAGCGTATCAACGTCGCGACCTATCAGTCGGTCTCGGGTGCCGGCAAGGAGGCCGTCGAGGAACTCGCCACCCAGACTACGGAACTGCTGAACGGCCGTCCGGCCCCCGAGCCGAAGGTCGTCGCCAAGCGCATCGCCTTCAACTGTGTGCCGCAGATCGACAAGTTCGAGAGCAACGGATACACGAAGGAAGAAATGAAGATGGTCTGGGAGACCCGGAAGATCATGGGCGACGCCGCGATCCGCGTGAACGCGACCGCGGTACGCGTGCCCGTCTTCTACGGTCACTCCGAGGCTGTACACATCGAGACCCGTAGAAAGATCACGGCAGAGCAGGCGCGCGAGCTGCTGGAGAAGGCGCCGGGCGTGGTGGTGGTCGACGAACGCCGCCCAGGGGGTTATCCCACGCCGGCGACTGAAGCGGCAACGCGGGATCCCGTCTACGTGGGTCGCATTCGTGAAGACATCTCCCACGAACGCGGCCTCGACCTGTGGGTCGTTTCCGATAACATCCGCAAAGGGGCCGCGACCAACAGCGTGCAGATCGCGGAGATTTTGGTAAAACGCTATTTGTAGGCTATAGTCCCGCTAGATCAGGGACTTGTGACCCGTTTCGCATCCGATTCTAAACTCGCGGCGGATGCTTCGACCTTCTGAGCCGGCCTCAGGGAGCCACGATGAGTTGGAAACTGCGTGTACTGGTGCCGGCCATTCTCGCCGCGCCGCAGGCTGCGTTCGCTCTGGGACTGGGCGACATCCGCCTGAACTCCGCGCTGAACGAGCCGCTGTCGGCCGAGATCGACCTCGTGGCGGCGGCGCCGGATGAAATCGAGGCGGTGCGCGCCCAGCTGGCTTCGCGGGAACTGTTCGATCGCTACGGCCTCGATCGGGCCTCCTACCTTGACTCGGTGACCTTCCGGGTCGGCAAGGGACGGGACGGCCGCAGCGTGCTGCTGGTGCGCTCGTCGGCTCCCATCGGCGAGCCATTTGTGACCTTCCTCGTTGAGGTGAACTGGCCGCGCGGCAAGCTGCTGCGAGAGTACACGGTTCTGCTCGACCCGCCCGTGTTCGCGCCGGCCGAGCCTTCTCGCGCCCCCGCCGTTGCGGCGCCGCGCGTGGTGAGCCAGGCGCCGGCACCGTCCGCTGCTCCAGCCCCAGCGCCAGCCACGGGCGAGATGCCTGTTGCTGTCCCACCGCCGGGCATGGTCGAACCGCCGGCTGTGAGTCGAGCGGACCGGCCGACCTCGTACCGCGTCGAGCGCAACGACACCCTTTACCAGATCGCCGCCGCGCTGACGGACGGCAGCCGCCGCGAGACGCATCGCATGATGGTTGCGATCTTCCGGGCGAACCCCGGCGCGTTCGATGGCAACATCAACCGGCTGCGGCAGGGCGAGATTCTGCGCGTGCCCGGCGCCGACGAAGTGGCGGCCATCGGCAGCGGGGATGCGGCGCAGGAGATTTCGCGTCAGATGGCGGAGTGGCGCGGGGCCGCTCCAGCGGTTGAAACCGGACGCCTCAAACTCGTAACGCCGCAGGATGGCGCGGCGCCCGCAGGGGCCCCCGCGGGAACGGCGGACAGCGAGGTCCGGGCCCGAGTCCAGCAGCTGGAGCAGGATCTGGCCGAGTCCCGCCGGCTGCTCGAGCTCAAGAGCGCCGAACTGGCCGCATTGCAGCGCAAGCTCGAGGGTGTGGCAGCTCCGTCACCCGAGGGTGCCGAGGCACCGCCCGCACCGGAAGCCGCAGCTGCGGAATCGCCATCGACCACAGAGCCCGCTGCGGTCGCGGAACCTGCTGCACCGTCAGCCCCGAAGCAGCCGGCCAGGAAGGAGGCGGGGCCCGCGGCCGAACCATCGCTGATCGATCGACTCACCAGCCACTGGGGTTATCTGGTGGGGGCCGCCGGCGTGGTTCTCGTCGGATTGCTGGGTTTCGGATTCCTGCGTCGCCGGCGCGAGGATGAGTTCGACGAGGCGGTTGCGAGCGCCGGGGCCGCGCAGTCCTACGGCGTCGCGCCCGCGACGGTGCACGGGCCGGGAGCCGCACGGCCCGAGGCGATCGTCGTCGAGGAGGAGGAGGAGGAGCGCGCGGCGGCGGAGTCGGTGCCGGCCACCGGCGCGGGTGCCCGTCTCGAGGACACCTTCAGCTCGGAATCGGCCGTCAACATCGACCACGCTGATCCGCTCGCCGAGGCGGATTTTCACATGGCCTATGGTCTGCATGACCAGGCGGCCGACCTGATCAAGCTGGCGCTCGAGAAAGAACCACGCCGTCGCGACCTGAAGAACAAGCTGCTGGAGGTCTACTTCGTCTGGGGCAACAAGGAGCGCTTCATCGAAGTCGCGCGGGACCTGCAGGCCACGCGCGAGGATGCCCCGCCCGGAGAGTGGGAACGCATCGTGATCATGGGACGCCAGATTGCGCCGGAGCACGCGCTGTTCGCGGGCACCGTGTCGTCCGCTGCGATGGGTGCGATGGACGTCAATCTCGAGGGCGGCCAGACACGCGTCGACCTCGAACTGCTTTCGCCGCCGCCGGCCGAGGCCGGCCTCGACCTCGACCTGGGGCGGGCCATGGGCGAGGGTGGCTCCGGTGACGACACCGGCCGCGGCGAGATGCTCGACCTGGATCTCGGGACGCCGTCGCCCGCGGCCAGCCCGACGGCCGAGCTGCCGACCATGGAGATGCCCCAGACGTCGGAGCCCACCGCCGAGCTGCCCACTGTGGAAATGCCGACCAGCGACGTTGGCGCCACGGCGGAGCAGCCGCGGTTCGACCGTGCCACGGAAACGGTCCGGGAGCGGTTCGATACGCCGCCCGTGCCGGCCGCGAGCGTGGATGCGACCGCCGAGCTGTCGGTCGACGATCTCGGCATCGATCTCGGCGATCTCGAGGCATTGTCCAAGACCAGCGAGACGCCCGTCCCGGAAATCGAAGACACCTCGACGATGCTGACCCAGCTCTCGGAGGAAGACGAGGCCACCCGGCTCGCGCCGCACATCCTGCAGGAGCCGGAGGGCCTTGCGTCTGGCGCGACGGACGAACGCGACGCCGGCCGGACGGAGGTCCTGCCCCAGCTGTCAGACGATGGTGCGGGTCTGGCGGTCGAGGCGACGGAGATCGCGCCCGCGGTGGATTTCACCGCGAC
>CAYWMY010000201.1:0-5693 GCA_964459405.1 uncultured Steroidobacteraceae bacterium
TCGAGGCCGCGACACTGGCCTTCGGGCGCCTCGACATCCTCGTCAACAACGCCTCCAGCTTCTATCCGACTCCGGTCGGCGAGATCACGCTGGCGCAGTGGGACGATCTGATCGGCACCAATCTGCGCGCACCGCTGTTCCTGTCCCAGGCCGCGATGCAGCAGCTGCGGCTGCACGAGGGACTCATCGTCAACATCGTGGACATCCACGCGCACGCGCCGCTCAAGCGTCATCCGGTCTACTGCGTGGCGAAGGCCGGACTCGCGATGCTGACCCGCTCGCTGGCCCGCGATCTCGGGCCGCAGGTGCGCGTCAACGCCGTGTCGCCCGGGCCCGTGCTCTGGCCGGAAGGCGACATGCCGCCGGCGCTCAAGGAAGACATCATCGCGCGTACGGCGCTCAAACGACTGGGTTCGCCGGAGGACGTCGCCAAGGCCGTGCTCTACTTCGCCAAGGACGCGCCGTACGTGACGGGCCAGGTCCTGGCGATCGACGGCGGCCGCAGCCTCGGCGGGCGTTGAGGCGCGTTCTTCAGTCTTCGTCATCGAGCGAAACCCGTCGCAGCTCCGCGCCGGTAGCGTCGAACTCACGCCACAGCTCGCCGATGGTGCGGTGCGCCGTCGGATGTACGACACCGGGCGCGAGATCCGCGAGGGGCCCGAGCATGTAGGCGCGCCGCAGCAGATCCGGACGCGGCAGAACGGCGCCGGGAAAAGTACCGACCTCCTCGCCGAAGAGCAGGATGTCGAGGTCCATGGTGCGTGGCGCCCACTTCGGCGCCGCGCGCGGCCGGCCGCAGAGCCGCTCGACGGCCTGCAGGTGCTCGAGCACGGCCGGCAGCGGCTCGCCGGTCGCGAAGCCCACCACCAGGTTGATGAAATCGTCACCCTCGAATCCCACCGCAGCGCTCGAATAAGCCGGCGATACCACCAGCTCCGGATAGCGCTCGCGCAGGGCCGCAAGCGCACGACGCAGGTGCCAGCGGGGCATGACGTTGCTGCCAGCCGCGACGAACACGCGGCGTGGCTCACCCACGCGGCGGATCCTGCCGCGAGCGCTCGATGATCACGCCGACGTCGCGCGAGTGCCGGATGGCGCCTGGCTTGTGCAGCGTCACGCGCACCCAGGCGACCTCGAATTCCTCGAGGATCAGCGCCGCAATGCGTTCCGCCAGCGTTTCGATCAGCTTGAAGCGGCTCTCCTGCACGAAGGCCAGCACCCGTTTGGCGACACGCTTGTAGTTCAGCGTGTCGTGGATGCTGTCCGTGGCGGCGGCCCGGCTGATGTCCGTCGATATCTCGAGGTCCACCGCGACTGTCTGCCGGATCTCGCGCTCCCAGTCGAAGATCCCGATGATCGTCTCGGTCGTCAGCCCTTCGAGAAAGATCCTGTCCATGCTTCAACGCTCCGGGGGTCGCAGCTCTTCGAGGGACCAGCGCGCGCGCGGCGCAAAGTCGCTGCGCGTGACTTCCCCGGCCTGCAGGCGTTCGAGTCCCGCCCGCGCGATCATGGCCGCATTATCGGTGCAGAACTCGACACGCGGATAGAACACGCGCGCGCCGCGCCGCTCGGCCTCGACGGCCAGGTTCGCGCGCAGGCTGCGGTTGGCGCCGACCCCGCCCGCGATGACCAGCGCGGTCAGGCCGGTCTGGTCGAGTGCGCGCAGAGTCTTGGCGACGAGCGTGTCAACGATGGCTTCCTGGAACGCGCGGGCGAGGTCGGCGCGCGTGGCCGCATCGCCCTGCACCTTGCCGAGCGCGATCACGGCCGCCGTCTTGAGCCCGCTGAAGCTGAAATCGAGGCCGGGACGGTCCAGCATCGGTCGCGGAAAGTGGAAGCGGCCCGGCTGCCCCTGCTCGGCCAGGGCCGCCAGCGCCGCCCCGCCCGGATAACCGAGCCCCAGTGCCTTCGCGGTCTTGTCGAAGGCTTCGCCCGCGGCGTCATCGAGCGACTCGCCAAGGATGCGGTAGCTTCCGAAGCGCGCGACCTCGACCAGCATCGTATGGCCACCCGACACCAGCAGCGCGAGAAAGGGGTAGGCCGGACGATCGGCCTCCAGCATCGGCGCCATCAGGTGGCCCTCGAGGTGGTGCACGGCCACCGAGGGCACCCCCCAGGCCCGCGCCAGCGCGCGGCCGAACAACGCGCCGACCATCAGCGCACCGATCAGGCCCGGCCCCGCGGTGTAGGCGATGCCTTCCGTGCGCTCGACGCCGGCCTCCGCAAGTGTCTGACGGACCAGTGGAAGCAGTCGCTGGACGTGGTCCCGCGAGGCCAGTTCCGGCACCACACCGCCGAAGCGCCGGTGCAGCTCGATCTGGCTGTGAACGCGGTGAGCCAGCAGGCCGCCCTCCGCATCCAGCACCGCGACGGCGGTCTCGTCACAGGACGACTCGATGCCGAGCACGTTCATGGCCCGTACCCCCGGGCTGCGGCGGGTCGGATCCGGTGCGATTGCAGGTTTTTGATTTTTGAGGGGGACATCACTAGAATTCCCGCCCCTTCCCCGGCGGGACCCCGGGGCGCGAGTGACGGGAGCCGAGATTTCAATGCCTAGCGTTCGTATCCGAGAGAACGAGTATTTCGACGCCGCGCTGCGTCGCTTCAAGCGGGCCTGCGAGAAGGCCGGCGTGCTGACGGAACTGCGGCGGCGCGAATTCTACGAGAAGCCGACCCAGGAGCGGAAACGCAAGAAGGCCGCCGCGGTCAAGCGGCACCTGAAGCGACTGTCCCGCGACACGATGCGCGGCGCCGCGCGCTGAGCAGGCCGCGATGTCGCTGAAGGCCCGCATCACCGAGGACATGAAGTCGGCGATGCGCGCGGGCGAGAAGGACCGCCTGGGGCTCGTCCGCATGCTGCAGGCGGGCATCAAGCAGCGCGAAGTCGACGAGCGCATCACACTCGACGACGCCCAGGTCCTCGCGGTCATCGACAAGATGATCAAGCAGCGCAAGGACTCCGTCTCCCAGTTCGAAGCCGGCGGACGCGCGGACCTCGTTGCGAAGGAGTCCGCGGAGATCGCCTGGCTCACCGCCTACCTGCCGGCGCAGCTCACCGACTCCGAGATCGACGCCATGGTCCGCGAGGCCATTGCCGCGACGGGCGCGACTTCGATCAAGGACATGGGTAAGGTCATGGCGCAGGTGAAGCCCAGAACCCAGGGCCGCACCGACATCGGTGCGCTGTCCAACCGTATCAAGGCCGCGCTCGGCGGCTGAGCCACACGCCCGCCATGAACGCCCCGCCGGCTCGCGCCTCGCGATCATCGGCGCGCGGCTGCGCGAGCCAGGCCACGCGGCACGATCCCGGCGGGCGACGCACGCGACCTGAGCTGCCGTCCCTGCCCCGCCTGCAGGTCCTCCTGCTGTTCCTGCTGACGCTTGGCGCGTCGGCCGTGCCGGGCGACTGCGTCGCGCGCGAGAGCCGGAAATCCGCGGCCACCGCCGCGGCACGCCACGCCATCGTCGCTGCCGCCATCGCCGATCCGCAGCGGCTGCCCGGCGATCACGACCAGGACGGCTGGCGCAGGCCGGCTGCCGTGCTCGACTTTCTGGGCGTGACTCCGACCATGCGGGTGCTCGATTTCATCGCGGGCGGCGGCTACTACACCGAGCTGCTGGCGCGCATCGTGGGCGAACCCGGCCGCGTCATCGCGTACAACACGCCGCAGGCGCGCGAGTTCGTCAGCGCCGAGCTGCGCGAACGCCGTGCCGGCGACCGGCTGCCCAACGTCGAGTGGCTGATCGCCACGCGCGACGATCTCTACCTCAGCATCGACAGCGTCGACGCGGCGCTGTTCATCACTGTCTATCATGACTTCTACCTGCCCGGGCCCGGCGGCACACCGCCACCCGATCCGCTGCCGATGCTGGCGCTGGTCAAGCGCGCACTGCGCCCGGGCGGCGTCGTCATCGTGCAGGACCACGTCGCCAATCCCGGCGGCGAACCGGCGGTCGTTGCCACGACGCTCCATCGTATCGATCCAGCCATCGTCCGCAGGGACTTCGAGGCGGCGGGCTTCGTGTTCGACGCCGAGAGCGACGCGCTGCGCAATCCGGATGACGATCACACGCGCAAGGTCTTCGAGCCGGGCATTCGCCACAGGACCGACCAGTTCCTGTTCCGTTTCCGCAAGCCGGCCAGGTGAGTGCGCCTGCGCGCCAGTGTCGCGCGCACCACATGTACTGAATCGTTGCCGCGTCGCAGTACGCGCCCGCGTACGCACTCAAAATGTGACGGCAATCCCGGCTTCACGGCTGCCGCGCGGCACCGCGGCGTCTCTTCGCGGCGCTGTCGCCGCATGGCTACAGCCGCGCATTCCTCTTTGCCGGAGCAGGTTCTACGTTTTTGCCAGAGCCCGGCCGCAGTGCTGTCCACGCGCGGCCGGGCACGTCAGCGAAAAAGGAGAACTTCGCGATGAACAAATCCATGATCAACGGAGTCCTGCTGGGCGTGCTGCTGGCCTCCGCTGGCGCCGCGGTCGCTGGGCTGTCCGTGGCCCGGCGCGGACCGACGCATGCGGAAGTGATCAGTGTGAAGCCCATTCAGCAGACGGAGAAGACGCCGCGGGAGATCTGCGACGACGTGGTGGTCACGAAGCAGAAGCCCGTGAAGGACGATCGGCGCATCGCCGGCACCGCGGTCGGCGCTGTGGTCGGCGGCCTGATCGGCAACCAGTTCGGCAGCGGCAGCGGCAAGACGCTGGCCACGGTCGCGGGAGCGGCCGGTGGCGGCTATGCCGGCAACCGCGTGCAGAAGCACGTGCAGGACAACAACACCTACCAGACCACCGAACGCCGCTGCAGGACTGTCTACGACAGCAGCACGCACACGATTGGCTACCAGGTACGCTACCGCCTGAAAGGTGAGGAAGGCACGGTGCGCATGGACCACGATCCCGGCAAGCAGATACCCGTGCGCGACGGCGAACTGGTGCTCATCCGCAAGAGCGCTGCCAGCAAGGCTTGAGCGAGGCTTGAGGTTTCGGGCGGGTTCGGCAATCCCGGACCGCGCCCGAACATGCGGCTCTGGGTGCGACTTCGCGGCGACCGTCATCCCCGTCATCGACGACGTCGTGGCACCCACCTCCAGCCCCCGCCCCGTGCGGGGGCTCTTTATTGGGGCCACCCACCGGCCCGCGGTGACGGCGGACCCCGCGGCACGCGGGGCCCGTGCACCGTGGCCGCCGGGCGTATCGCGAGGCGCTTTCGTGGCGGAGCCTCGACCAGCGCAGTCATCGCGGCGGCGCGATGCATGGATATCCGGAGGTCACGCCACTAGGATGGTAGGCGCATGGCCGGCCGCATTCCACAGTCGTTCATCGACGATCTCATCGCGCGCACCGACATCGTCGAGGTGATCGGCAATCGTGTTCCGCTCAAGAAGGCCGGACGCGAATGGAAGGCCTGCTGCCCGTTCCATGGCGAGAAGACACCCTCTTTCTGGGTCAGCCCCGACAAGCAGTTCTATCACTGCTTCGGATGCGGTGCGCACGGCACGGCACTGGGTTTTCTCATGGAGTTCGACCGGCTGCCGTTTCCCGACGCGGTCGAGGAACTCGCCGGGCACCTCGGGCTCGAAGTGCCGCACGAAGACGATGGCCGCGGCGCGCGCGAGCGGCCCGCCGACGACCTGTACAGCGTCATGAATCGCGCCGCGCAGATCTATCGCGCCGCGCTCGAGTCCTCGGACC
>CAYWMY010000202.1:0-5676 GCA_964459405.1 uncultured Steroidobacteraceae bacterium
ATTCGGGTCCGCACTTCGTCGACCTCGACGACGCCATGACGGGACCTGCGGTGCAGGACCTCTGGATGCTGCTCGCCGGCAGCGCCGCTGAGATGCAGGATCAGCTGCAGGACCTGCTGCGTGGCTACACGCGTTTCGCGCCTTTCGAGTCGAGACAGGCAAGGCTCATCGAGGCGTTGCGGGGCCTGCGCCTGATCCACTACAACGCCTGGCTCGCGCGCCGCTGGAACGACCCGGCCTTCCCCCGCGCCTTCCCGTGGTTTGCGGAGCCCGCGTACTGGGAGCGGTTCACGGCGGACCTCATCGAGCAGGCTGGACGTATCGAGGAGACCGCCTGGCTCTGAGACCGCCCGGCGCGGTCAGTCGGTACCCACGGCACCAGAAAAATCAAAGAGATGGCGTTACGCGGAGCGGTCCGTATAATGCGCCGCTCCCTCGCCAGCGGCCAGCCCCTTGTGATCCAGAATCTCCGCAACATCGCCATCATCGCCCACGTTGATCATGGCAAGACGACGCTCGTCGACCAGCTGCTGAAACAATCCGGCACGCTGGATGCCCGCAAGGCGCAGCCCGAGCGTGTCATGGACTCGAACGCGCTGGAGCGCGAGCGCGGCATCACGATCCTGGCCAAGAACACCGCGATCCGCTGGGGCGACTACCGCATCAATATCGTCGACACGCCCGGGCACGCCGATTTCGGCGGTGAGGTCGAACGCGTGCTGTCGATGGTGGATTGCGTGCTGCTGCTCGTCGACGCCGTCGACGGGCCCATGCCGCAGACGCGCTTCGTCACGCAGAAGGCCTTCGCGCACGGACTGCGGCCCATCATCGTCGTCAACAAGATCGACCGGCCCGAGGCGCGGCCGGACTGGGTCATCTCCGCGACCTTCGACCTGTTCGACCGTCTCGGTGCGACCGACGAGCAGCTCGACTTTCCGGTCGTGTACGCCTCGGCGATCCAGGGCATCGCGACGCTCGACCTGAAGACGCCCGGCACCGACATGAGCCCGCTGTTCGAGACCATCGTGCGGCACTGTCCGGCACCGGACGTGGATGTCGAGGGACCACTGCAGATGCAGGTCTCGCAGCTCGATTACTCGAGCTACGTGGGCGCCATCGGCATCGGGCGCATCAAGCGCGGCACCCTCCGGCGCAACATGCCCGTCTCGGTCATCGATCGCGATGGCCGTACGCGCAGCGAGCGTATTGCGCAGGTGTTCGGCTTCCTCGGTCTCAACCGCATCGAGGTCGAGCAGGCGGGCGCCGGCGACATCGTCGCCTTCGCCGGGATCCCGGCGCCCAAGATCTCCGACACGCTCTGCGACCCCGCCTGCGTCGAGCCACTGCCGGCGCTGGTCGTCGACGAACCGACGATCAGCATGAGTTTCGAGACCAACACCTCGCCGTTCTATGGTCGCGAAGGCAAGTTCGTGACCAGCCGGCAGCTGCGTGAGCGCCTGCTGCGCGAGACGCTCGCCAACGTCGCGCTGCGCGTGGAGGAGACGGACGACCCGGACCGGTTCACGGTCTACGGGCGCGGCGAAATGCACCTGGGCGTACTGATCGAGAACATGCGCCGCGAGGGTTACGAACTCGCCGTGTCGCGGCCGCATGTGGTGGTCAAGGAGATCGACGGCCAGCGCTGTGAGCCGTGGGAGCAGCTGGCGGTCGACATCGAGGATTCCGCGCAGGGCGCAGTCATGCAGGCGCTCGGCGAACGGGGCGGCCAGCTCAAGGACATGGTTCCCGACGGGCGCGGTCGCGTGCGGCTCGACTACATGATTCCGTCGCGCGGCCTGATCGGCTTCCAGACGCACTTCCGCACGCTGACCTCCGGCACGGGACTGCTGTATCACGTGTTCGATCACTTCGGGCCCGTGGTGGAGCGCGAGCTGGCGCCCCGGCTCGAGGGCGTGATGATCTCGAACGCGCAGGGCACGGCGCTCGCGTATGCGCTCTTCAACCTGCAGGAGCGCGGCCGGCTGTTCATTGCGCACGGTGACGAGGTCTACGAGGGCCAGATCATCGGTGTCTGCGCGCGGGACAACGACATGGTCGTCAATCCCCTGAAGGGCAAGAAGCTCACGAACATCCGCGCCGCGGGCAAGGATGACAACGTGCTGCTGACGCCGCCGCTGCGCATGTCTCTCGAGCAGGCCATGGAGTTCATCACCGACGATGAACTCGTCGAGGTCACGCCCCAGTCGATCCGGCTGCGCAAGCGATTCCTCACGGAGACCGGGCGCAAGAAGGCCGAACGCATCGCGGGCTGATCGGGCGCCGCCCGGCGGGGTTCACCCCCGGGTGGTGCGCGACTGCGATCAGGGGCAGACGACACGCCCGACTGCCGCGTATGGCGCTTCGCGTGCAGGGCGCGGCGGCCAGCGACGGCCATTACGCGCTGCCGGCGCGCCCGCCTTGCCTGTCCGGGCGAACCGTGATGCCGCTCACGTTACGTTCCGCGGCCGAGTCCCTAAGATCCAGTCCATTGCATCGCCGTACGCCAGGGACTGGTAGCAGGGATTCACGAACATGGTTTCGGCCGGCGAGTCCGCGAATTTCGTGTCGCTGCCGCCCCGGGATGAGTCGGAGGTCCCGGCGCCGTCCGACGTGCAGGAATCTGGCCTGCGCGTGATCCTGGACCATGTCGCCGACGGCATGCTGATCTGCGATGCAGAAGGGCACATCGGTGGCATGAACGCCGCGGCCGAACGCATCTTCGGCTATGTCGAATCGCAGCTCCTGGGTGCCCGCATCGACGTGGTGCTGCCCGACCTGGTGGCACCGGATTCCGGCCGGGCACTGGACCACCTCGCCGCGCGCCATCCGGGCACGCAGCGGGAGCGGCCCGGGTGCGGTGCCGTGCTGCGCCATCGCGGCGGCGCGGCAATGCCCGGCGAGATCCTCGTCAGCCGGGCACGGACGCCGGGTGCGGTCGGGTACGTGGTCTGCGTGCGTGAGGACACGGAGCGATCACACAAGGACTTGGCGCTGCGAGACAGCGAGGCCCGTTACCGCGCCATCGTCGACAGCACGCCCGATGCCATGATCGTGCTCGACCTCGACCGCCACCGCTTCATCGACTGCAACGAGAACGCGGTCAAGCTCTTCCGCCTGGCGCGCCCTGATCTGCTTGCCGCGGATCCCGACCGGCTGAGTCCGCCGCAGCAGCGCGACGGCACCTCGTCCGCAGTCGCGTTCGCGCAGCGGGCCGATGCGGCAATGGCCGGCGCCACGCCGGGATTCGACTGGCTGTACCGTGACGCAGCGGGCCGCGATTTCGTCTCCGAGGTGCGCCTCGTCAGGCTGCCCGGCGCGGGCCGCCGCCTGCTGATCGCGAGCAGCATCGGGCTCACCGCGCAGCGGCGGCTCGAGTTGATCGCAGCCGGAGAGCGGCGGGTGCTCGAGAAGATCGATTCTTCGTCGCCAGTCGTGAAGGCGCTCGACGCGATCACGGAGGTCATCGAGAGGATCGACGCGGACGTGGTGTGCTGCATCAGGCTGCTCGACGCCGCGCGGCGCATGCTCGTACATGCCGCGGGAGCGCGCCTGCCGGAACAGTACCTGGCGCAGATGCAGGAGATTCCCGCGGAGATCCGCTTCGGCTCCTGCGCGGCCGCCGTGGCACTCGAGCGGCAGGTCATCGTCCCGGAGATTGCGAAGGATCCCTACTGGGAGTGCCGCCGCGAAGCGGCGCTGGCCGCCGGGCTGCTGGCCTGCTGGTCGACGCCCATCATCGGTGCGGAGGGCCGGCTGCTCGGCACCTTTGCGATCTACCTGCGGCGAGCCGGACTGCCTTCACGGCAGGATCTGGAACTCGCGGGCCGAATGACACAGCTGGCGCGCATCGCCATCGAGCGCCATCACGCGCAGGAGGCCCTGCGCGCGAGCGAAGGGCGCCTGCACGACCTGTTCGAGAGTGCCGCACAGGGCTGCTACCGGGCGACCCTGCAGGGCGAACTCATCGATGCGAACGCCGCATTTGTCGGCCTTTCGGGCCGCGACACCGTCGACAGCCTGCGGAGCGCGTGGCAGGAAGGTCGCCTGTTCGTGGGCGGCGGCGCCCGCGACGCGATGCTCGACCGGCTGCTCAGCAGCGGCGAGGTCCTCGGTTCGGTGTTCGAGATGCTGCGGGCCGATGGCTCGGTGATCACGGTCCGCGAGAATGCGCGCGTCAGACGCGATGCGCAGGGGCGGATCACGGGGTACGAGGCCGACGTCGCCCAGGTGACCGAACGCCCGATTGCGGAGGAGCGGCTGTTCGCCGAGAAGGAACGCACGCTCGTGACCTTGCAGGCGATCGCCGACGGCGTCATCACCACGAATGCACGCGGTGAGGTCGAATACCTGAACCCGGTCGCCGAGGCATTGACGGGCTGGCGCGAGGCCGAGGCCAAGGGGCTCGCGGTGGTGCGCGTCGTGCAGTTCGTGCATGAGGCGACTCGCGACGCGATCGAGAACCCCGTGGCGCGCTGCCTGCGCCAGGGGACGCTCACCGCGCTGTCCGACGAGACCATTCTGGTGGGCCGGCGCGGCCAGGAGTCCGCGATCCAGACCTCGGCGGCACCGATCCGCGATGGTGATGGTGGCCTGGTCGGCACGGTCATGGTGCTGCGGGACGTCAGCCGTGAGCGCCGGCTGCGTCGCGTGCTGTCCTACCAGGCCTGTCACGACGCGCTGACGGGCCTGATCAACCGCCGCGAGTTCGAGTGCCGGCTGCGCGACGCGCTGGGCAGGGCCCATGCGAATCGGGAGGTGCGGCACGCGGTCGTATACGTCGACCTCGACCAGTTCAAGGTCGTCAACGACACCTGCGGACATCCCGCGGGGGATCAGCTGCTGCGGCAGATCACCGGCATCCTGCACGCGAGTGTCCGTCCCGCGGGCGTGCTCGCCCGTCTCGGTGGCGACGAGTTCGGCATCCTGCTCGAGAACACCCGTGTGGAGCGGGCACTCGGCGTCGCCGAGCAACTGCGCCGCGCCATCCGGGACCTGCGTTTCCGGTGGCAGGAACACGCGCTGCAGATCGGCGCATCGATCGGTGTCGTGGAGATCAGCCACGAGACGGAGAGTGTCGCGAGCCTGATGTCCGCGGCCGACGTCGCCTGCTACTCGGCCAAGGACGGCGGGCGCAACCGCGTCTTCGTGCATGACGACGCCAGCGCCTCGGCGCGGAACCGGGAGAGGCGCTGGGTGTCGCGTCTGACCCGCGCCGTGGACGAGGGCCGGCTGCAGCTGGCGTTCCAGCCCATCCTGCCGATCCAGGATCAGTCGCCGGCACACGCGCATTACGAACTGCTGCTGCGCCTCAGCGACGAGGCCGGCAGCCTCGTGTTTCCCGGCGACTTCATACCGGCCGCGGAACGCTACAACATCATGCCGGCACTGGACCGGTGGGTGGTGGAGCAGGCGCTGGCGTGCTGGGTGCCGTCGCGCCGCGACCGTAGCCGCGCGGCGCCCTTTACGGTCGCGGTCAACCTGTCCGGCACGACCCTGTCTGACCAGGGTTTCCTGGAGTACCTGATCGAGCGGCTGGAGGCCCACGATCCGGCGCCCGGCACGCTGTGCTTCGAGATCACCGAGACGGCGGCGATCGCCAGCCTGGCCAATGTCGGCGGCTTCATGCGCGAGCTGCTCGCGCCTGGCTGCCTCGTGGCGCTGGACGACTTCGGCAGC
>CAYWMY010000203.1:0-5566 GCA_964459405.1 uncultured Steroidobacteraceae bacterium
GTCGCCGCCGGGCCGCGGCGAGGGTCCCCGGCGCGCGACGAGCTCACAGGGACGTGCTCTTCAGCGTGCCGAGCTCCGGGGAACCCGAAGCCAGCGGCGTCCGGCGGCCAGTGAGAGGCGCAACTGACACGGTGCGTCGGCGCATGAGCGCGATGCGATTGAATCTGCGGCGACAGGTGCCGAGTGCGCCGGCCGCGATGAGGTGACGAGAGATGGCGATCAAATGTGGCATCGTCGGGCTGCCGAACGTCGGCAAGTCGACGCTCTTCAATGCGCTGACACGCGCGCAGATCGCGGCGGCGAACTATCCGTTCTGCACGATCGATCCGAACGTCGGCGTCGTGCCGGTGCCGGATCCACGGCTCGATGTGCTCGCGGGCATCGTCGAGCCCGAACGCGTCGTGCCGACCACCGTCGAGTTCGTCGACATCGCGGGGCTCGTCGCCGGCGCCTCGAAGGGCGAGGGGCTCGGCAACCAGTTCCTCGCCAACATCCGCGAGACCGACGCCATCGCGCACGTGGTGCGGTGCTTCGAGAACCCGGATGTCATCCACGTCACCGGGCGCGTGAATCCCGTCGCCGACATCGAGACCATCAACACCGAGCTCGCGCTCGCCGATCTGGAGTCCGTCGACAAGGCCCTCGCCCGCGCCGAGAAGGCGGCCAAGACCAACGACAAGGACGCGCTGCGCTGGCGCGATGCGCTCAAGCGCATGCACGCGCACCTCGACGCCGGCAGGCCCATCCGCGCGCTCGCGCTCGACGAGTTCGAGCGCCAGAAGCTGCGCGAACTGCCGCTGCTCACCGCCAAGCCCGTGATGTATGTCGCCAACGTGCTCGAGAACGGCTTCCGCGACAATCCGCATCTCGACGCCGTGCGCGCGCTCGCGGACGCCGAGGGCTCCGAGGTCGTCCCGGTCTGCGCCGCCATCGAGGCCGAGATCGCGCAGCTCGACGAGGCCGACCGCGCGGACTTCCTCAAGGAGCTCGGGCTCGACGAGCCGGGCCTGAACCGCGTGATCCGCGCGGCGTACAAGCTGCTCGGCCTGCAGACCTTCTTCACGGCGGGCGAGAAGGAGGTCCGCGCCTGGACCGTGCGCGCCGGTGCGACCGCGCCGCAGGCCGCGGGCGTGATCCATACCGACTTCGAGCGTGGCTTCATCCGCGCCGAGACCATCGCCTATGAGGACTTCGTCAGCTGCAGGGGCGAGGCGGGCGCGCGCGATGCCGGCAAGCTCCGTCTCGAAGGCAAGGAATACCTCGTGCGTGAAGGCGACGTGTTCCATTTCCGGTTCAACGTGTAGCGGTGACGGGTGGCGGTCACCGGTCGTGCCGGAATCGGTGGCGGAGGTCCCGCCACCGGGTCGCGGCCGGTGTCGTCGCCGGGCGGAGTGGCGGTTGCACGTGGCGCCTCTGCAGGCGAGTGTCGGTGGCGACGCCCGCAGGTCGCCAGCCGCAGGTCGCGATGGCGGGTTGCACCTGCGGTTCTCCAACCTTGACAGTCCCGGAGGGGCTCCGGACAATCGCGTCCCCCCAACGGGGCCCTCGCGCCAGTGGCTAGGTAGCTCAGCCGGTTAGAGCACGGGATTCATAACCCCGGGGTCGAGAGTTCGAGTCTCTCCCTAGCCACCATTTCGCCATCCGCCCCCGGATCATTGCGCCGCCCACGGCTGCCACGCGGCTCGCCCGGAATGGTTCCCGCGGCCGGCGGGAGCCGCGCGGTGCATCGGGGCCCTTTGATGACCTGACGGGATTGCGGGCGCGAGGTCATGCAATGGCGGCAGGGTTCCAGCCGCGCCGTTCTTGTCAGTCGCTGCGCCCCGGCGCAACATCGAGCGGCCTTCGGGCTCCAGACTTCCCGGGCCTGGCGCCAGCGGAGGATTCCCGGCATCGAGTTCTGGAAGCCACTCCGGCAACCGCGGCGTTACCGTCGCGAACCGTGGCCCCTCCAGGACCAGCGTGCTGCCCAGGGTAGACAACAGACGGCGTCAGTCGCACGGGTGCGCCATGGACACATCGGCAAACATTGAGCGCGAACCTGCCCGGATCCTCAGCGTGTCCGACGCACAGCTGCGCGCGTACGTGGACGGACGGCTCGATCACGAGCAGCGGGCCGCGATCGAGGGCTTTCTGGCCTGCAATCCCGATCTCGCCGCGAGCGTGATGCAGGCGCTGCACCATCGCGATCGCGCGCGGTTCGTGCTGCCGCGGAACTGGCATGGGCGCATGCGGCACGCTTCGCGGATGTTCCTGATCTGCGCGTCCTGCGGCGTGGCGGGATGGGCCGTCGCGGCCGCTCTCGACGATGACGGGCCGTTGCGTCGTGCCGTGGGGCCGCCCCAGTACGTCGAGGAAGCGGTCATGTCGCAGCGCGCGACCCGGGTGCGGATCGGGATGTCGTCGCAGGTCGAGACCCCGGCGATCGATTCGGCGGAGATCCAGCGTACAATGCGGCTGCGCCTGCCGGTGCTCCGAGAGGACTGGCGTCTGCTCGACGCGCAGGTCTATCCGTCGGACGACGGACCGGGTGTCAGCCTGCTGATCGAGACCGCGCCGGGAAGACAGCTGAACCTGTTCGCGGTCCGGGCCAGCACCGCGGTGACCGAGAAGCCGATCGTCACACGCAAGAACGGCGAGTATGCGGCGTACTGGGAGGAAGAGGAGGCCGCCTACGTGCTCACGGGCGATGGCAGTCGCGAGGAGCTTCTGGCCCATGCGGCGCTGCTGTCGCGCAACCCGATGATGTAGGCGCGCCGGGAGCTGTATGGCATGCATTTCGACCTCAATGACACCGCCGGCCCGGTCCGGCTCGCCGCCGATGTCTGCATCGTGGGTGGCGGTGCGGCGGGCATCACGGCTGCGCGTCGCCTGCTGGAAGCGGGCCTTGCGGTCGTGCTGCTGGAGAGCGGTGGCTTCGACTACGAGCCGGCCACCTCCAACCTGAATGCGGGCCTGAACGTCGGCCAGGATTACTACGACCTCGAAGACACCCGCCTGCGGTTCTTCGGTGGTACGACCGCGATCTGGGGCGGTCGCGTGGCACAGCTCGATCCCTTGGATCTGGAAGACCGCGCCTGGGTGCCGCATTCCGGCTGGCCCATCACTTGGTCCGAACTCGCCCCGTACTACGCGCCCGCGCGGCGGATCTTCGAGATCCCGCAGCGCAGTGCGACCGTGCACGAACTGCGGTGCGGCGGGGTCCGCGTTCCGGAGTTCGATCCGGAGCGCCTCGATGTCGGTGTCTGGGATTTCGACCGCCGGTTCAACCGCTTCCTGTTCAGCGCCTGCCACGACCTGCCCGCGCATCCGCGCTGCACCATCGTCACCCACGCCACGGTCACGGAACTCGCGCTGCACGCGGATGGCCGATGCGTGGAACGCGTGCGGGCGCGGTCGCTGTCGGGCCGGCGGCTCGAGGTCGAGCCGCGCTCGGTGGTGCTGGCCGCGGGTGGTCTCGAGAATCCCCGGCTGCTGCTGGCTTCACGCTCCGTTGCGCCGCATGGCATCGGCAATGAATACGACCAGGTCGGGCGCTACTTCATGGAGCACCCGCACGCGCGTGGCGGGCACATCGTCGGTGCGGGAGCCTGGACGCTGCTCAAGGCCTTCGGTCGACCACACGTCGTGGGCGCACGCGAGCTGGCCGCGCTGCTGAAGCCCAGCGCGCGGCTGCAGCGCGAGCGCGGCATCCTGAACACGTCGTTGACCATCGCGGCGCGCCAGCCGGCGGATGCGCGGCAGGCGTGGGGCATGCGCACCTACTCGCAGCTCAAGCACCGCGTTGCACCGACGCGCGCCGGCCGTGCCCTGTGGATGGCGACCAAGACTGCGGCGACCTGGGTGCAGCGTCGGACCGATCCGCTGCGCCCGTGGCTGCTGCACCAGTGCGGTCTGCGCGAGATCGCGCTGCTGGTCCGGGCCGAACAGGCCCCCAACCCGGACAGCCGTGTGCTGCTGACCGACCAGCCCGATCCACTGGGCGTGCCGCGCCTCGCGCTCGACTGGCGCATGACGCGCCTCGACGTCGACAGCGTGGCCGGCCTCGTCGACATCCTCGCCGGCGAGCTGCAGCGGCTCGGCCTCGGGCGTGTCGAAGCCGCCGCGTGGGTGCGCGAGCGGCGCGGCTGGCGCACGGATCCACTCATCAGCTCGCATCCGATTGGCGGGTATCACCACATGGGCACGACGCGCATGTCCGCCGACCCGCGCCGCGGGGTCACGGACGCCCGCGGGCGCGTGCACGGCGTGGAGAACCTCTATGTCGTCGGCAGCTCGGTGTTTCCGACTTCCGGATGGGCGAATCCGACGCTGACCATCGTGGCGCTCACGCTGCGAACGAGCGAGAGCATCGCTCTGAAACTCGCGCGGGCGGCGGCGGCCTGAGCAGGGCCGGCGGCCGGCGCGAATGCGTCATCCGCGCCGGAGCCTCGGCTCGACAGGCATCAGCGCAGCAGGCTGCGCAGCATCCAGGCGGTCTTTTCGTGCACCTGCAGGCGCTGCGTCAGCAGGTCCGCACTGGATTCGTCGCCGCCTTTCTCGGTCGCCGGGAACGCGGCGCGCGCGGTGCGCGCCACGGCTTCGTGGCCTGCGACCAGCAGGCGCACCATCTGCATCGCCTCCGGCACGCCCTCGGTCTCGTCGATGGACGTCAGGCGCGAGAACTCGCGGTAGGTTCCCGGTGCCGGATAGCCCAGCGAGCGGATGCGCTCGGCGATCGCATCGAGCGCGTTCCAGAGCTCGGTGTACTGGTCCATGAACATCAGGTGCAGCGTGTTGAACATCGGTCCTTCCACATTCCAGTGGAAGCTGTGTGTCTTGAGGTACAGCGAGTAGGTGTCGGCCAGCAGCCGCGCCAGTCCCTCGGCGATCTTCTCTCGATGTTTATCGCTGATGCCGATGTCGATCTGCGGTGCGGCGACGCTCTTTGCTGACGGCTTTCTGGCCATGGTCGTGCTCCTCGTTTGGCTCTGGCTGGATGCTAACCGCAGCGCCCCGCGGGCGCCAATCGGCCCTGGCGATTGCGGCGATAGATGCCGCAGGCGCCACCCCGCACGCCCCGGGATCCCCGGGGCGGTGCGTGTGGCGCGTCGTCCGCGCTCACCAGACCTCGCAGACGTTCTGCGGCGGTTTGACCATCGGCTGTCCCGCGCGGCAGGTAAAGGCCTCCGCGAACTCGGGCATGTTCACGACCACGCCGTTGACGCGGTGCTCGAGCGGCGAGTGCACGTCGGTGGTCGCGCTCATGCGCGCGGCCTCGTCGGTGCGATGGCCGCAGGCCCACTGCGCCATGCCGACGAAGAATCGCTGTGCAGGCGTCAGCCCATCGCGCGATTCCTCCGTCTGGCCGGACATGGCGGCCCTCCAGCCCGCGTAGGCCAGGATCGTGCCGCCGAGATCGGCGATGTCCTCGCCGAGCGTGAGCTGGCTGTTGACGCGGAGGTTGTCGATGATCGTGTACTGCGCATACTGATCGGCGAGGCATTGCGCACGGGACTCGAAGGCCGTGGCGTCCTGCGGGGTCCACCAGTCGCGCAGGTCGCCGCGCGCATCGAAGCGGCGCCCGGAA
>CAYWMY010000204.1:0-5526 GCA_964459405.1 uncultured Steroidobacteraceae bacterium
TATGCGGCATGGAAATCACCGCAGAGCAGTTCAAACGGATCGAGCCGTTCTTGCCGGTACAGCGCGGCAACGTCTCGCTCAGCAATCTCCAGGTGGTCAACGCGATCCTGTATGTCGCGGAAAATGGCTGCAAGTGGCGGGCATTGCCGAAGCGCTTCGGCACTTGGCACACGATCTACACCCGCATGAATCGCTGGGCGAAGGCGGGAGTACTGGATCGGCTGTTCGAGGAACTGCAGCATCAGCAGTTGATCCGGGTGAAGATCGAAGCGGTGAGCCTCGACAGCACCATCGTCAAGGTGCATCCGGATGGCACCGGCGCTCTAAAAAAAACGGCGCCCAAGCCATTGGACGATCGCGCGGCGGATGGACCACGAAGATTCATATGGTTGCCGCGGATGCTCGAACGGCTCTGACCTTCTCGTTGACGCCCGGTCAAGCGGGCGATGCGCCGGCTGGCCGGGAACTGCTGCGGCAACTGGCGTCGCTGCCGAAGCGCTGCCGGGTCATCATGGACCGTGCGTACGAGGGCAACGAGACCCGCCAGCTTGTGCTCGATCTCGGATTCACCCCGGTGGTGCCGCCGCTCAGCACGCGCGTCGAACCTTGGCAGTACAGCAAAGCCTGGTACCGCCGTCGCAACGAAATCGAGCGGCTGTTTCGCAGGCTCAAGGGCTTCCGCCGAATCTTCAGCCGCTTCGACAAGCTCGATGTCATGTTCCTCGCCTTTCTCAGCTTCGCGCTGATCGTCGAGGCACTTCGGTAGTGTTAACACGCCCTAGTCGAGGTCGCGCAGCAGCGCCTCGCGCGATTCCGGCGGCAGGTTCGCGGCGTGGTCGTACGCCGGCAGGTCGCATCCGACGCTCACCTGTGCGCCATCCTTCAGCGCGGCTCGCATCGCGGGCGTCAGCTCGAACCGCAGCCAGTGCACGGCCGAGGTCTTCTCCTCGTTCTCGCGCTCGAGATCCTCGTCGGCGATGGCGTACACACGTTCGAAGCCCGCGACCTGGACGTAGCAGCGATCCTCGACGCCCTTGAGCCGCGCAAGCGCGGCCTGACGCTCGACCGGATCCGGGAACTCGATCAGCAGCGTCACCTTCCAGTTGCTGCCGTCGGGAATCAGCGGGTTGTAGGCGTCGAGCTCATCCTGGATGCCGTCGGGCTCGAAGATGCGCTCGGTGCGCAGCATTTCCTGGACCTGGTACTGGATCGTGAGACGATCCTCGAAGATCCAGGTCATGTTCGCGCCAATGCCGACCGTCCGCGGCTTCTTGTGCGCGAGCACACGCGCGCGGAAATCGGCGCGGGAGCGCGCGTACTGCTCGAGCCCCATCAGGTCCGTGTGCCTGAGGGGCCCGCGCAGCACGATGCCGCTGTCACGCAGCGTGTTCATTCCTCCTCCTCAGATGCCGTAGGCCTGGCGCAGCAGCGTGAGCGGATGCTCCGGCGCGCGGCCGTCCTTGAGCCCGTTCTCGATCTGGCGGCCCGCCATCGGGCAATCACTGGCGTAGTGCGCGGCCTGGCCGGCACGCACGCGATCCGCGACCGGCTTGCCGATCTTCATGGAGACCTCGTGGAACTCCGACTTCACCGCATAGGTTCCGTTGTGGCCCGAGCAGCGCTCGATCACGTCGACGGTCGTACCCGGCACGAGCTGCAGGAGGTCGCGTGTCTTCAACCCGAGGTTCTGCACACGCAGGTGGCAGGGCACGTGGTAGGACACCTTGCCGAGACCACCCTTGAAATCGGTCCTGAGCGCACCCGCCCGGTGGCGCAGCATCAGGTACTCGAAGGGATCGAACATGCGCGCCTTGACGGCCTGCACGTCCGGATCGTCCGGGAACATCAGCGGCAGTTCCTGCTTGAACATCAGCGTGCAGGACGGAATGGGCGTGACGATGTCGCAGCCCTGCTCGATGAGCCGCTTCAGCGCGGGAATGTTGTTCTGCCTGGCCTTGTCGACCGCGTCCAGATCGCCCAGCTCCAGCTTCGGCATGCCGCAGCACTGCTCCTGCGGCACGGTCACGACGGAGATGCCGTTGTGCTCGAAAACGGCCACCAGATCGACGTCGATGTCCGGTTCGTTGCGGTTGCAGTAGCAGGTCGAGAACAGCGCCACCCTGCCGGTCGTCTCGGGCGTCGCCACGGCCTCGATCGCGGGCCTGGCGCGACGCGCCTCGCGCTTGCGGAAGGTGTTGCTGTGGTACTCGGGCACCGGAGCCGCAGGATGCACGCCGAGCGCCTTGTCGAGCAGCCGGCGACCCAGCGCGCTGCGATTGGCGGCGTTGACGATTTCCGCGACGACCGGGATACCGGCGATGGAACCCAGCAGATCGGTCGACGACAGCACCTTGTCGCGGAATCGCGTTTCGCCCTTGCGATGCCTGACTGCCTTGGCGCGCAGCATCAGATGCGGGAAATCGATGTTCCAGGGATGCGGCGGCACGTACGGACACTTGGTCATGTAGCACATGTCGCACAGGTAACAGTGGTCGACGACCTCCCAGTAGGCCTTGCGCGGCACGCCGTCGAGTTCACCCGAGGGCGATGCGTCGATGTGGTCGAACAGCACCGGAAACGCGTTGCACAGACTGAAGCAGCGCCGGCAGCCGTGGCAGATGTCGTAGACCCTCTCGAGTTCCTTGAACAGGGCCTCTTCGTCCTGGAATTCAGGTGTCTTCCACTCGAGCGGATGCCGCGTCGGGGCTTCCAGGCTGCCTTCGCGCTTGCCGGTTGGTTGTTCGCTCACGACGCCTCCTTCCCGCGACGCATACGGCTCCGCAGCATGAGCGCGCCACAGCCGGGCACGCAGTGGCCGGGCAGCGATGCCCGGTCACCGCCGGCCGAGACCGCGGGGCCCGGCTCAGCCCAGCTGGTCCAGCGCCTTCTGGAACCGGTTCGCGTGCGACCGCTCGGCCTTGGCCAGGGTCTCGAACCAGTCGGCAATCTCGCCGAAACCTTCGTCGCGAGCCGCCTTGGCCATGCCCGGGTACATGTCCGTGTACTCGTGCGTCTCGCCGGCGATCGCCGCCTTCAGATTGTCGGCCGTACCGCCGATCGGCAGGCCCGTCGCGGGGTCACCGACGGTCTCGAGGTATTCCAGATGGCCATGCGCATGACCCGTCTCGCCTTCCGCAGTCGAGCGGAACACTGCCGCGACATCGTTGTAGCCTTCGACATCGGCCTTCTGGGCGAAATACAGATAGCGGCGGTTCGCCTGCGACTCGCCGGCAAATGCGGCCTTCAGGTTACCTTCCGTTTTGCTTCCCTAGAGGTTCACAGCACACTCCTTGAACGAGGTGAACTCGTGCGAGATTGATTGGCGGCGGATGGATATCGTTTAGATCCACTCTAACCGTCTCCAGACCATATTCCAGCATCTGCAGTTCGTCAATCCGGTCCCCGCCGGCGGCACACTTGGCCGTGGCGTTGCCTGCGGGGATCGCCCTCGTTACCCTGACGCTCCGCACGCCGACGGAACCGACTGGTGAGCAGGAAGAAGCCGGAGACCATCGACTTCGAGCAGGGGATGTCCGAACTCGAAGCCATCGTGACACGCCTCGAGCAGGGTGATCTCACACTCGAGGAGTCGCTGCGGCAGTTCGAGCGCGGCGTGAACCTGAGCCGTGGCTGCCAGAGCGCGCTGCAGGCCGCGGAGCAGCGCGTGGAGATCCTCGCACGGCGCAATGGTCCGGCCGCCGAAGTCACGGAATTCGAGCCCGAAGACGGCGATTCCCCGGCGTGACCGAACCCGACAGCGTTCCGGTTCCGGGTTACGACGCATACCATGCACGCGTCGACCACGTGCTCGACCAGCTGCTGCCACGGCCCGACGTTCGCCCACGGCGCCTGCACACCGCCATGCGTTACGCCGTGCTCGGACCCGGCAAGCGCGTGCGGCCCGTACTGTGTTACCTGAGTGCCGCCGCCACGGGCCTGCCGGCCGACGCCGTCGACGCAGCCGCTGCCGCTCTCGAGATGATCCACGCCTACTCGCTGGTCCACGACGACCTGCCGTCGATGGATGACGACGACCTGCGGCGAGGCCGACCCACCGTGCACCGGGCCTTTGACGAGGCGACCGCGATCCTCGCGGGTGACGCACTGCAGGTGCTCGCCTTCGAGGTGCTCGTCAGCGGCCCCGGTGAACCTGCGGCGCGGCTCGCGGCGGCCCGGGAACTCGCCATCGCGAGCGGCACGCGCGGCATGGCCGGCGGGCAGGCCATCGACCTGGAGGCGGTCGGCCGCGATATGGGAGCCGCCGAGATCGAGCACATGCACGCGCTGAAGACCGGTGCACTGCTGCGCGCATCCGTGACCGTGGCGACCGCGCTGTCCCCGTGGCTGGATCCCGCGCGGCAAGCCGCGCTGGACCGCTACGCCACGGCACTGGGTACCGCCTTCCAGATCGTTGACGACCTGCTCGACATCGAGGGCATTGAGAGCATCACGGGCAAACGGGTCGGCGCCGACGCGGGCCTCAACAAGCCCACCTACCCGCGCGCCGTCGGAGTGCCCGCCGCGCGCGCCCGGGCGAGGACACTGCGCGATGAAGCGCTCGCGGCCCTCGAACCATTCGGGGTCGAGGCAGAATCGCTGCGCGCGCTCGCGCGCTACATCGTCGACCGCAGCCGCTGAACCTCGCCCGCCGGCACCTGCCCTGGCGTATTTCGTGCCGGGCCGCGCGCCGGGTTAGACTGCGACCATGAGTCTGTCCCGTAACTACCCCCTGCTCGCGGCGATCCAGTCGCCTGCGGACCTGCGCCGTGTGCCCGCAGACCAGTTGCGGGCCGTGGCCGATGAACTGCGCGATTTCCTGGTGCACACGGTCAGCCAGCGCGGTGGGCATTTCGCGGCCGGACTCGGAACCGTCGAACTGACGGTCGCGCTGCACTACGTGTTCGACACCCCCCACGACCGGCTGGTCTGGGACGTCGGCCACCAGGCCTATCCGCACAAGGTGCTGACTGGCCGTCGCGACCGCCTGCACACCATCAAGTTCAAGGACGGCCTCGCACCGTTTCCGAGCCGCGCCGAGAGCATCTTCGACACGTTCGGTGTCGGCCACTCGAGCACCTCCATCAGCGCCGCCCTGGGCATGGCGCTCGCCAATGCGCGGGAAGGCGGAGACCGGCGCGTGGCCGCCGTGATCGGCGACGGCGCCATGAGCGGTGGCCTCGCCTGGGAAGCGCTGAACCATGCCGGCAGCCTCGACGTCGACCTGCTGGTCGTGCTCAACGACAACGACATGTCGATCTCCGAGAACGTCGGCGCGCTGTCGGGATACCTCGCGCGCGTGCTCTCGGGCCGCACCTACGCTCACCTGCGCGAGAACTCCAAGAAGGTACTGCAGTCGATGCCGACGGTCTGGGAACTGGCGCGGCGCTCCGAGCAGCATGCGAAGGGCATGGTGCTGCCGGGCACGATGTTCGAGGAGATGGGCTTCAACTATCTCGGGCCCATCGACGGCCATGATCTCGACGCGCTGGTGCGGACGCTGCGCAACGTGCGCGAACTGCACGGTCC
>CAYWMY010000205.1:0-5501 GCA_964459405.1 uncultured Steroidobacteraceae bacterium
GCTCGAGCCAGGGCGAGATCCTGCAGGTGTTCCTGGTGCAGGGCGGCGCCATCGGCCTCATCGGCACGCTCGCCGGCGTCGCGGCCGGCGTGCTGGTCGCGCTCAACATCACGGGCATCGTCGCGGGCATCGAGGCGCTGTCCGGCATCACGCTGGTCGACGAGCGCGTCTACTTCATCGGCGAGCTGCCGGCCGACGTCCGGGCCGGCGACGTGCTGCGCGTCGCGGTGACGGCGCTCGCGCTCGGTGTGCTGTCCACCTTCTATCCCGCCTGGCGTGCCGCACGGACGGCGCCGGCGGACGCGCTGCGACACGAGGTCTGAGTCGGAATGAACACGCATCCGGTGCTGGAGTGCCGTGCGCTCGCGCGCGAGTTTCGTCAGGGACCCGTCACGGTGCCGGTACTGCGCGGCGTGGACCTCGCGATCGCCGCGGGTGAACGCGTCGCGATCATCGGCGCCTCGGGCTCGGGCAAGACCACGCTGCTGCAGATCCTGGGCGGTCTCGACGTGCCGACCGCCGGTGCGGTGCTCATCGACGGCGCGCCACTCTCTGCCCTGGACGATGCGGCGCGCGGGCGGCTTCGCAACCGTGCGCTCGGCTTCGTGTACCAGTTCCACCATCTGCTGCCCGAGTTCTCGGCGCTCGAGAACGTCGCCATGCCGCTGCTCGTGAGGCGGCTGCCGCGTCGCGAGGCCTTCGCCACGGCCGCGCGCATGCTCGAGCGCGTGGGTCTCGCTGCGCGGCTCACGCACCGGCCCGCGGAGCTCTCGGGCGGCGAGCGTCAGCGCGCTGCGGTCGCGCGCGCGCTGGTCACGACGCCGCGAGTCGTGCTGGCCGACGAGCCCACGGGCAATCTCGATGGTGCCAATGCGCGCCAGGTATTCGAGCTCATGCTGGAACTGAACCGTGACTCGGGCACCAGCCTCGTGGTGGTCACGCACGATGAGCGGCTCGCCGCGCGCATGCAGCGCGTGCTGGTGCTGGAGGAAGGAATACTGCGCGAACGCGGCGCATAAGCGCCACCCGCCGGACGCGCTCCGCGGCGACAGTGGTCGCTCCGTCGCCGGAGCCGACCGCGCGTGCCCGCCACCCTGTTCTTCACCACGCTGCTCGTGATGCTCGGGCTGCCGCAGCTGCCCGACCCCGGGCGGCTGTGGCCCGCGCTGCTGCCGCAGGTGCTGTGGCTGGTGCCGCACTTCCGCTGGGCCGCCGCGATCGCCGCCGGCGTACTGCTGGTGGCGATCGTCGGGCAGGCCAGGCTCGCGGATGACTGGTCCTGCGCGCGCGATCGTGAGCCGCAGGAGGTCACGGGCCGCATCGCCGAGCCCCCCGCACGGCGTGCGCGCAGCACGCGCTTCCTGATCGACACGAGCGTCGATCCCGCCGCCGGCCGCCTACCGCGCCGCGTGCTCGTGCACTGGTACGGCGATGCGCCGGCGCTCGTGGCCGGCGAGACCTGGCGGCTGCGGCTGCGGCTGCGCTGCAGACATGGCTGGCGCAATCCCGGTGGCTTCGACCGCGAACTCGACCTGCTGCGCCGGGGGATCGGCGCCACGGCCACGGTGATGCGCGAGGGCGGCATGCGCCTCGCGTCACCGGATGCGCGACAGGTCATCGAGGGTCTGCGCCAGCGCATCGCGGTCCGCATCGCGGCGAGCGTTGCAGAGCCGCGCGTGCAGGGCCTGGTGCAGGGCCTGGCCGTCGGGCTGCGGGCCGAGATTCCATCCGGGATCTGGCGTGCCTTCGTCACGACAGGCACGGTGCACCTGCTCGCGATCTCGGGCATGCACGTGACGGCCTTCGCGGCCTGGCTGCTCGCGGGCGTTGCAGCGCTGTACCGCCTGCCGCTGCCGCCCGTGGCCCGCCGCGCGCGCCTGCCACTTACGATCGCGGTCATGGGCCTGGGCACCGGGGGCTATGCGCTGCTCGCCGGCGCATCGGTGCCGACGCTGCGGACCTTCGCGGGCGTCGCGCTGCTGCTTGCAGTGCGCGCGCTGCGCCGCCACGCACGGCCGGCATCGTGGCTGGTGGCGACCGGGGCCGTGATCGCGGCTGCGGATCCGCTGGCGCTCGCGACGCCGGGTTTCTGGCTGTCGTTTCTGGCCGTCGCCGCGCTGCTCGGCGTGGCGGCACCGCCGGGGGGTGGTCTGCGGTCACGCGCGGCGGCACTGCTGCGCGCGCAGGCGGCCGTCACGCTGGGCCTCGCCGTGCCGCTCGTGCTGTTCTTCGGCAGCCTGTCGTGGGTCGCGCCGCTCGCGAATCTCGTCGCCGTACCGTTCTTCGGCGCCATCGTGCTGCCGCCGGTGCTCGCGGGCGTCGCCTGCACGATGCTGGGGCTCGGTCTCGATGCGGCGGCGTATCGTCTGGCGGGGCAGCTGATCGAGATGATCCTGCCGCTGCTCGAGTGGCTCGCGGATTCCGGCGGTGCGCTGCGATATCTCGCGCCGTTGCCGCTGCCTGCACTCGCCGGCGCCGGCGCGTTGTTCGCGCTCGCGCTGTGGCTGCCGCTCGGGAGCCTGCGCGGGCTCGCGCTGCTCGCCGGTCTCGCGCTGGTGGCCGCACGCGATGCGCGCCCGGCCGCGGGTGCGGCGGAACTGGTGCTGTTCGACGTGGGGCAGGGGCTCGCCGCGGCCGTGCTGACGCAGAATCATGCAACGCTGTTCGACGCCGGTCCCGCGTTCATGGGGGATTCCAGCGCGGCGGCCCAGACCATCGTGCCGTACCTCGCGTCACGCCAGGTGCGGCGACTCGACGTGCTGGTCGTGAGCCATCCGGACGCGGACCATGCCGGCGGCGCCGCTGCGGTGCGCGAGGCGCTCGGTCCGCGCCGCGTGCTGGCGGGCGGCTCGCCGCGACCACCGGGGGCCGTCGCCTGCCGGCAGGGACAGCGCTGGCGGCACGACGGCGTGCACTTCGAGGTGCTGCATCCGCCGCCCGGTGCCGATCTCGATGACAATGACGGCTCCTGCGTGCTCGCGGTGCGCACACGCGCGGCGCGGGCGCTGCTCACGGCCGACATCGGCGTGCGCATCGAAACCGCGGCGGTGGGGCGCTGGGCGGGGCCTGCGGACGTGGTGCTCGTGCCGCACCACGGCAGCCGCCATTCCTCCTCGACAGCCTTCGTCGATGCGACGCGTCCGCACCTCGCGCTGGTGTCCGCCGGCTTCGGCAACCGCTGGGGCATGCCCGCCGACCGCGTGGTGGCGGCATGGCGCCATGCCGGCGCCACCTTGCTGCGCACGGATCGCGACGGCGCCATCCGTGTCCGCCTCGGCGCCACGCCGCCGGCCGTCGCGGCGACGAGTGAACGCGAGGCCTCGCGGCGCTGGTGGCAGGCAAGCGCGTGGTGATGTCGCTGCGGGGCCGCGTTGGCTGCGCCGCGGCCTGCGCCCGGCGGTGTGATCCGGCGGCGGCCGCGGGGCTTCCTTCCGCCGTAGCCGGTACGCGACGCCGGGCCGGGTACAGCAAGCGCGGCACGCGCGGTATCATTCGCGCCGCATGTGGGAAATCTTCAAGGCTGGTGGGCCGGTCATGTGGCCCATCCTGCTGTGCTCCATCACCGCGCTGGCGATCGTGCTCGAGCGGTTCTGGACGCTGCAGGCCAAACGGGTCATTCCGCGCGATCTGACCAGCAAGGTCTGGAAGCTCGTGGAAACCCGCACGCTCACGGACCGGCATATCTCGGCGCTGGAGCAGAACTCGCCGCTCGGCCGCGTGCTCGCCGCGGGGCTCGCCAACCGCCACCGTGGCCGCGAGGTGCTGAAGGAAGCCGTCGAGGACACGGGCCGGCACGTGGTGCACGAACTGGAGCGGTTCCTGAACACGCTGGGCACTGTGGCGGTGATCTCGCCGCTGCTCGGCCTGCTCGGCACCGTGACCGGCATCATCAACGCCTTCAATGCCATCACGACGCAGGGCGTCGGTGATCCACGCGTGCTCTCGGGCGGCATCGGCGAGGCGCTGATCACCACGGCCGCAGGACTGATCGTGGCCATCCCGGCGCTGGTGGCTTACCGCTACCTGCGCGGCAAGGTCGACGAGCTGGTCATCGACATGGAGAAGGAAGCCATGAAGCTGGTGCAGGCGCTCGACCGCGGCCTGCCCGCGGCGGCTGTTGCGGCCGCGACCGGCGCGCCGCCGTCTGGTGTTGCCGCCCCCGCGGCCGCCAGCCCCACCGGCACATGAAACTCCAGTCGCGGCGGCGCGAGGAGCTCGAGCTCAACCTGACGTCGCTGATCGACGTGGTGCTGCTGCTCGTGATCTTCTTCATGGTGTCCACGACCTTCGTGCAGGGAGGCCGACTGCGCGTCGAACTGCCGCGTACGTCCAGGCAGCCTGCCGCGCCGCGCGGCGAGCCGCTCGTCATCACCGTGACGGCGGCGGGCGGTTATCGCGTGAACGAGCGCACGCTCGTCAACAACGCCCGCGCCACGCTGTCCGCGGCGCTCACGAAGGTGGCCGGCGAACGCCGCGACCAGCCGGTGACCATCCGCGCGGACGGCCGGGCCAGCCACCAGAGCGTGGTCACGGCCATGGAAGCGGCAGCCGCACTCGGGTTCACGCGCGTGAACATCGCGACCGTGGACGAGGCCACCGGTGGCTGAAGCCGTCGATCCGCTGCGGGTCTTCGTACGCCTGTTCAGTTACGCGAAGCCCCACTGGCCGATGATGGCGCTGGGGGTGCTCGGCATGGCGCTGTTCGCGTCCGTCGACACCGGCATCGCACTCCTGATCAAGGCTTTCCTGGACGGCACTTTCGTCGAGCGCGATCCGCGCATGATCGTGTGGATGCCGCTCGCGATCGTGGGCCTGTTCGTGGTGCGCGGTACCGGGGATTACCTCGCGAACTTCGGTCCCGGCTACGTGGGTCGCGCCGTGATCAAGGCGCTGCGCACCGACGTGTTCCGGCACCTGCTGACGCTGCCGGCGCGTTATTACGACCGCCATCCGCCCGCGGAACTGCTCGCGCGGCTCACGTACAACGTCGAACTCGTCTCGGAGGCGACCACGACAGCCGCCACGGCGCTCATCAAGGACACGCTGACGATCGCGGGCCTGCTCGGCTATCTGTTCTGGAGCAACTGGAGGCTGACGGCCGCGGCGCTCGCGGTCGCACCGGCGATCGCGTTCCTGGTGCGTACCGCAAACCGCCTGTTCCGGCGCTACAGCACGCGCATCCAGAACTCCGTCGTGGATGTCACGCGTGTTGCCAAGGAGGCCATCGACGGCCAGCGGCTGATCAAGGTGTTCACGGCCGAGGCGCATGAGGAGCGTCTGTTCGAGGTCGCCAACGAGCGCAACCGGCACAACCACATGCGGCTGATCGCGGTGCGCGCAATCTCGAATCCGGCCGTGCAGTTCATCGCGGCGGCGGGGCTCGGCCTGATCCTGTACTTCGCGCTGCGCTCGGTGTTCCACGACAACATGAGCGTGGGCGGCTTCACCTCATTCCTTGCCGCACTGATGATGCTGATGTCGCCGCTGCGCCGGCTGGTGAG
>CAYWMY010000206.1:0-5494 GCA_964459405.1 uncultured Steroidobacteraceae bacterium
CTTCGAGGAACAGCTCGCGGGTTACGTGACCTCCTCGTTCAAGGTCGCGAGCCTCGGCAACGTCGCCAACCAGCTTGCGGGTTTCGTGAACAAGCTGACCACGGTGCTGATCCTGTGGATCGGCGCGCGGCTCGTGATCGACCAGTCGCTGAGCGTCGGCCAGCTCATCGCCTTCAACATGTTCGCCGGCCGGGTCAGCGGCCCGATCCTGCGGCTGGTGCAGCTCTGGCAGGACTTCCAGCAGGCGCGCCTGTCGGTCGAGCGGCTGGGGGACATCCTCAACACGCCGACCGAGCCCGGTCTCTCGGCCGGCCGCTCATCGCTGCCGGTGCTGGAAGGCGCGGTCTCGATGCAGCAGGTGTCGTTCCGCTATGCGCCGGGGCAGACGGAAGCGCTGCGCGGGGTCTCGCTCGACGTCGCGGCCGGTGAGGTCATCGGCATCGTGGGCCGCTCGGGCTCAGGGAAGAGCACGCTGACGCGGCTGATCCAGAGGCTCCACATCCCGGAATCCGGCCAGATCCGCATCGACGGCGTGGACCTCGCGCAGGCCGATCCGGTCGCCCTGCGCCGACAGATCGGGGTCGTGCTGCAGGAGAACGTACTGTTCAATCGCTCGGTGCGCGACAACATCGCACTGGCCGATCCGGGGCTGCCGCTCGAACCCGTCGTGCACGCCGCGAAGACGGCCGGCGCCCACGAGTTCATCCTCGCCCTGCCGCAGGGCTACGACACGATCATCGCCGAACACGGCTCGAACCTGTCGGGCGGCCAGCGGCAGCGCATCGCGATCGCACGGGCGCTGGTCACCAACCCCCGGATCCTGATCTTCGACGAGGCAACGAGCGCACTCGACTACGAGTCCGAGCGCATCATCCAGGACAACATGCGGCTCATCTGTCACGGCCGCACGGTGTTCATCATCGCGCACCGCCTCACCGCCGTGCGTCATACCGACCGGATTCTGGTTCTCGACCGCGGCGAGATCGTCGAGCAGGGCAGCCACGAGGAGCTGCTCGCGCGTCCCGGCCATTACGCGACCCTCTGCCGGTACCAGGCCGCCTGAGATTCCCGACATGACAGCCCTGGCCATGACCGCCGTCCGCCGCTTCGCCCAGGCGATCCTGCCGGGACAGCGCAACGACGCGCGGCCGCACTACGACTTCCTCCCCGCCACCATCGAGATCGAGGAGACGCCGCCCTCGCCGACGAGCCGCGCGGTGCTGTGGACGATCATCGGGCTTGCCATGGCCGCGGTCGTCTGGGCGAGCGTCGGTCATGTGGACATCGTCGCGACCGCGCCGGGAAAGCTGGTGCCTGCGGGCCGGGTGAAGCTGCTGCAGACCGCGAGCGGCGGCACGGTGAAGGCCATTCGTGTCGCGGATGGCGATGGAGTCCGCGCAGGCGAGGTGCTGATTGAACTCGACCCCACACTCGCGCGTGCTGACCGCGGGCGGGTTGCGGCAGAACTCGACGCGGCCCGTCAGGAACTCGCGCGGCAGCGCGCCTTTGTCACCGCCGTCGCCGACGGCGGACGGGCGCCGGCCGGTACGACACTCGCGGCCGCGCAGCGCTCGGCGCTCGCGCAGGCGACGGCGGAGCACTTGAGTCGGCTGCGGCAGCTCGATCAGGCCATCGTCCGCCGCCGGGCCGAGCTGCAGGCGGCACAGGAACAGGCGCGCAAACTCCGGCGCACGCTGCCGCTCGTGACCGAGCGCGCGAACGCCGTGGCGAAGCTCGCGGGCACGGGGCTGGTCCCCCGCCAGTCCGTGCTCGAACTCGAGCAGGAGCGCATCGAGGCCGAGCAGGACCTTGCCGCCGCGGAGGCGAGTGCCCGCGCGACCGAGGCCGCGATCGGCGAACTCATCGAAGAACACCGCTCCCTGCAGGCCGAGGCGAGCCGCACCGCGCTCGATCGCATCGCCGAACTCGAGACCCGCGTCGCGGCCCTCGAACAGGAGACCGTCAAGGCCGAGCGACTTGCGACCGAGACCGAGCTGCGCGCCCCGGTCGACGGCGAAGTGCAGCAGCTCACCGTGCACACGGTGGGCGGCGTCGTGAAGCCGGGTGAGACGCTCGCCGTCGTCGTGCCCGCCGGCCCGGCCCTCGAAGTCGAAGCGCTGGTACTCAACAAGGACATCGGCTTCATCGCTGAGGGGCAGAAGGCCGCGGTCAAGCTCGATGCGTTCCCGTTCACGCGCTACGGCACGCTCGAAGGCACGGTCGCATCGGTCGGCGAGGACTCCATGCCACACGAGCAGCTCGGGCCGGTGTATCCGGTACGGATCCGGATCCTGAAGAACTCAATCCGCGCGGTCGGGCGCGATGTGCGGCTGAGCTCGGGGATGGCCGCGAGCGTCGAAGTCCGCACCGGCGAGCGCCGGATCGTCGATTTCCTGCTGTCGCCGGTGGCGAGAGCGGTGGATGAGAGTCTGAGGGAGAGGTAGATGCATCTCAGGCTGTTTCCGTCCGTCGCTGTGATTCTCCGTCGGCTGCTGCCAGGGCGCCGCTTGCGTGGTGCGGCGGTGCTGTTCGCCGCGCTGGCAATCGCGGGGTGCGATCGCACCAAAGGGCGGGAGGCGGTTGCCGAGACGTGCCACAAGGATGGCGGCCTGCAGGTCGCCTATCCCACTTACGTCGGTGGGTACCTGGATCTCTACGGTGGAAGCGACTGCGGGGGCTGCAGGCACTTTGTCGGCAAGGGACTACTTGACTACGTGGACTTTTATTTCAATGGCTCCGGGCCTCTGCTCTTTCCGGTCGGCGCAACCGTTCGACGTTCCGGGCCGGAGGCGGGGTACTACCGTGTTGTCGCTGCCGACGCAGGGGATCCCCGGTGTCAGGTGTATGAGTCAGCACTCGCAAATCGACAGGCTCGCGAGCCGGAGTTCTACGGACTTCGGGCCGGACAGTGCTTTGCGGTCGAGAAACTGCCGGGCAGGCCGTTGGGCCATGTTCTGGAGCGTCGCTTCAGAAAGGTCATAGCTTCGAATGGAATGGATCTGGGTGTGGATGAATTCGTTCTCATCGACGAACGAAATCAACGCGTGGCGGGGACACTGCGAAATTACATCTTCACCTCGCGCATGACGATGTGGATGGACATGGGTGGGGTCGGTGGCCGCGTGGATTCGGACTGCAGGTCCGTTCTCGGCCTCGCGAAGATGCCTTCTTCGGATGACCTGGTCATGAAGACGATTCGCGACAGGATCCCGAACGGTGCCGTTCATGTAAATCAATAGGCAAGGATGCAGGACAATGACGACCTACACGGAGCTCTACGACAACGCGTTGCTTTCCACGGCGGCGTACCTGGACTTTCCGGAATTGCAGTCGCCGGGTTCAGATCTCACCGGAAATCCTTTACGAGACGCCCTGCGGAGGCCAGATCGTCACGGCCAGGTGCGATTCACCGATGCGCAGGCGCAGTACATTTCGGGCAGGTACTCAGCTGTGGCCTACCGCGACGTCGGTGGTGTCACCGACTTTCAGGCAGTCGTCTTCCGTCTGAATGAGACGGGCCCGGGCAGTCCGGAGGCCGGCCGGCTGACGCTCGCATTCCGGGGTACTGAAGGTCCGGGCGACCTCGTTAATGATGGACTCGTGGTGCTGCTCAGCCGTGCGTGGTGCCAGACTGCTGCACTCGACGACTTCATCGCGGATTTGCGGAGAACCTCTCCGGGAGGCTTCGGGCTCATTCCGGCAGGAGCGGCGGTCAACCTCGCGGGTCATTCACTGGGTGGCCATCTGGTTCACTACGCGAACTCCGGGTCCGGCCTGAACGTCAACCGTGCCTACACCTTCAATACCGCTGGATCGGGTGCGGTATGGGGTGTTCCCCAGGTCCAGATCGCGCTCACGGCGGCCATGGCAGTCTTTGGCACCGATGCGTCCAGGACCGTCAATGTGATCGGGGCTGCGGGGCCGAACATCGTGTCCTCGATTGCGACAGGCACCGTGCCTGGAATCGAGATTGACCTGTTTACCGAGAACCGGGGCTACGGTCCCTCCGGAGACTACGGCTTCGCCAACCACTACCTGACCCCGGTGATCGACTCTCTGGCGGTATTCCGAGCCTTCGAGGCTCTGGTGGGGCCGGGGAACCTCAACGGCCGCATGGTCTCTTCGGTGATGGAGGCGGCGTCCAGCAATTCGCTCGACTCACTCGAAACCGTCATCAACGTCCTGGCGCGGATTTTCGACCAGAACCCTGTCCCGATGGTCGCGGGTTCAACGACCACGGATGATGCGGTGCGGCGCGACTTTCTCATCGATCTTGCGCACGCACTCGCAGACGGGTTTGCAGGCACACCACCCGGCACCTGTACGTTGACGTCCTTGGTCGACCTCGACGCGAGTACCGTCGCAGGGCTGGCGGCGACACAGCCTGCCGTCAGAGTCGCGCTGGTAAACGGCGCCCCGTTCGCCGTCAACGGCGTCGACTATGCGTCCAGGTATCCTGACGGTCGTTATGACGCCGAAAACTTCTCGAGCGAGTATCTCGCGGACCGTGCGAAGTTCCTCGAGGTGCTCTGGGAGAGGAATGCGGCGGATGCCGGTGCGGTAGCCACGATTCCGTTCGACCTGGCCTATCGCGACCTTGCGGGGCTGTCCGGGACGGTCATCGGGAACGTGGCGGATCCAGATATCGGCAGTCGCCGGCAGACTGTCTTCGGCTCGAACGATGCGGCCGACATCATCACCGGCGCAAGTCTCGGCGACCGGATCTACGGCACAGGCGGCAACGACACGCTGAACGGCGCGGGCGGGGACGACTATCTCGATGGTGGCGCCGGAGACGACATTCTCCTGGGTGGAACCGGCAGCGACACCGCGAATGGTGGAGCGGGTCGCGACAACTACCGCTACACCGCGGGCGATGGCCAGCTGCTGATCAAGGGGGATGACGGGCTCGGCAACGGGTCCGTGAAGGATTTCATCAGCATCGACATTCCGGCATCGGACCCCGTGTACAAGCTGGGCACGGGCGCGCTGGAGCGCGAGGCGACGGGCAGCGGGTCGTACATCGACGAGCACGGCAACCGTTTCAGTCTCACCGGCACGACGCTGCAGGTCGCGATCGAGGACGGTGGCAGCATCACGATCGCGGGTTTCGAGAACGGCGATTTCGGGATTGATCTCGCCGCGGCGACCGATCGCGCGCCGGGCACGCCGCCCGGTGGATCCAGCAGCTATGACGTCACGCCGGAGAACCCGCCCGGCGGCTCGCCGAGCCAGGTCGGACAGTACTCGGCGACGACGTCGAACCCGCTGCTCGATGGCTGGCTGAGCCCGGGTGTGATTGCGCCGCACAGCTCGGTCGAGATCGTCGATGCCGTCGGAGTCGCGGGCAACCGCCTGTATGTGGTGACGGCTGGCATGGGCGACAGTTACGTCAGCGGCGACGGCCTCGACAACACCCTCGTCGATGACGCGAAGCGGCTGCCGGACGGGTCGATCGTCTTTGTCGATGGTGTCGTGGGCAACGACCTGATCC
>CAYWMY010000207.1:0-5486 GCA_964459405.1 uncultured Steroidobacteraceae bacterium
GGCGGCGCGCGGCCGCCGGGTAGTCGCTGTACTCCGAAACGCCGACGAGATGAGCCCCGGCGCCGGCAGCGAAGACCAGCTCCGTCACATTCGGCGCCAGACTCACGAGCCGCACCTCCGCAAAGGCCGGCAGCGCAAGCAGCGCAATGAACAGCCACGACAGCCGCATGCTCAGGCGATCCACGCAACCAGCGTCATCAACGCGATCAGTGTGAGCCAGAGATAGAACGCGCGCCGCACGAGCCGCATCGCCGCCCTCGCGGCCGCGCCGGGCACCTCTGCGTCTCCTTCCCCGGCTGCGCCCCTGCCGACGTAGACGAGCAGCCGGTCGTTGGCGTCGAAGAAATGAACGGGCAGGTCGGCGCGGAAGGCCCGCCAGCCAGCCGAGGCCTCCTCGAAGGTGCCGGCAAGCAGGTAGCTCACCGCCAGCAGTCGGGCAGGCACCCATGCCAGCACCCCATGGATCCGTTGCAGCATCTCGGCTGCGGCACGGTCGCGTGCGGTCGCCGCATCCGCCTGCTGCGCACGCGCGATCGCCGCCCGCCTCAACAGGTCGCTGACCCGGAACGCCCAGGCCCCGGCCGGGCCGAGCAACACGAACCACAGCAGCACGCCGAAAACGCGGTTGTTGGCCTGCACCATCACGGCATCCTCGACCGCCGCGGCGCGCTGCTGCCAGCGCTGGGCCGCATCGTGCTCGATGAGCAGCGCGGCCGCCGCCCTGGCATCCTCGGTCGCGCCGCTGGATTCGGCGCGGCAATAGGCATCGACCTCCTCGGCCAGATCGCGCGGACCAAACGACAGCACCAGCACCGCGCCGGCGAACGCGAGCCAGAAGATCCCGCGCAGCTCGTCCTGCAGCATTGCCGCCGTCACCGCGACCGGCAGCACGGGCAGCAGCAGTGCCACCAGCGCACCGGCGACCCGCGGCCGCGCACCGCGGACGATCAGCCGGGCCTCGGCCCACGGATAGTAACGGTCGAACCAGTGCGGCTGCCGCCAGTGCAGCAGATGGCTGAGCCCGCGCTCGACAGCGAGAGCCAGCAGCAGCGCAATCAGGGCCACGGGCACCTGTCCCCTGGCACCGGCGCCGGCGCCAGCAGGTGACCGAGGCGCATCCAGTCGAATGCCGGACCCGGATCCGTCTTGCGGCCCGGGGCGATGTCCGAGTGCCCCACGATCGCATGACGGGACATCGACGGATATGCCCGCAGCAGGGCGAGGCACACGGCCGCGAGCCGCACGTACTGCGCGTCGGCGTAGGGCACGTCGTCACAGCCCTCGAGCTCGACCCCGACGGAAAAGTCGTTGCAGGCTTCACGACCTGCCCAGCACGAGGTACCCGCGTGCCAGGCGCGACGCGCAAACGGCACGAACTGCAGGCACTCGCCGTCGCGACGTATCAGCACGTGGGCCGACACTCGCAGGCCGGCGATGGTGGCGAAATAGGGGTGCAGGGAGCCATCAAGACGGTTCGTGAACAGATGCTCGATCCAGGGACCGCCGAATTGTCCCGGCGGCAGGCTGATTCCATGCACGACGATGAGCTCCGGCACCACTCCGGCCGGACGTTCGTCGCAGTTCGGCGAAGCCACGAGACGGACTCCCCGCAGCACGCCGGACGGCAGTTCGATTCCCTCAGGACCGGCGGTCAGGTCATTGTCCCGCATGATCACAAGCTTAACGCGATTGCGGATCACGCGTGCCGGCGCACCTTGCGTGCGGCACCAAAGCCGTCGAGGATTGCCGGCCCCGACAATCGACGGAGGACATGACACTGATGACCACACGCCGCACTTATCACTGCGACCGGTGTCCCGGTTATTGCTGTTCGCACCCGCGCATCGCCGTCACGGACCACGACCTCGACCGGCTCGCAGCGCATTTCGGCATCACACGCGCGGTCGCGCGCCGGCGCTACACCTACCGCTATCGTGCCGGCGATGCCGACGAACAGGTGCTGCGGCACCAGCGCGACCACGTCTACCGGTCGGTGTGCCGCTTCTTCGACCGGCGCGAGCGGCGCTGCACGGTCTACGCCGCGCGCCCGCATGTCTGCCGACGCTACCCTTACGGCAATCGCTGCGGCTACTACACGTTTCTGCGCTTCGAGCGCACGCACCAGGGAGACGATGAATTCATCCCCAGCTGCTGATCATGGCACGATGAACGGCCGGTCGCCGCGCCGCACGCGCGACCCGGGGCGAGCCACCGGTGAATCCATCGGGAAGTGACCTTAGAATCCGGTTGCTCGGGAACAGGGAGTCGAACCGCGTGAACTCGAACGCCGACATGTCCCGCCGGGACCTCGCCCATGTCTGGCATCCCTGCACGCAGATGAAGGACCACGAGGCGCTGCCCCCCATACCGATCGCGCGCGGTGAAGGCGCCTGGCTGTACGACTTCGATGGCCGGCGCTACCTGGATGGCATCAGCTCATGGTGGGTGAATCTCTTCGGCCACGCCAATCCGCGCATCAATGCGGCGCTTCGTGCCCAGCTGGAGCGTCTCGAGCACGTGATCCTCGCCGGATTCACCCACGAGCCCGTGATCGCGCTGGCCGAGCGACTGGTGCAGCTGCTGCCGCGCGGTCTGACGCGCTGCTTCTTCGCGGACAACGGCTCGTCCGCCATCGAAGTCGCGATCAAGATGAGCTTCCACTACTGGACCAATGCCGGTCATCCCGCCAAGCGCCGGTTCGTCACGCTGGCCAACAGCTACCACGGTGAGACACTGGGCGCCCTGGCCGTTGGCGACGTGGCGCTCTACAAGCAGACCTACCGTCCTCTGCTGATGGACGTGCTGACTGTGCCGTCACCGGACTGCTACGAACGTGAGCCCGGCTCCTCCTGGGAAGAGCACTCCCGGCGCCGGTTCGCCGACATGCGCCTTACCCTCGAACGTCACGCCGGCGAGATCGCCGCGGTGATCGTCGAGCCGCTGGTGCAGTGCGCCGGTGGCATGCGCATGTACCACCCTGTTTACCTCGAATTGCTGCGCTCTGCCTGCGACGAACTCGGCATACACCTGATCGCCGACGAGATCGCTGTGGGCTTCGGCCGAACCGGCACCCTGTTCGCCTGCGAGCAGGCTGGAATCCGACCGGACTTCATGTGCCTGTCCAAGGGACTGACCGGCGGCTATCTGCCGCTGTCGGTCGTCGCCACCACGGACGATGTCTACGAGGCGTTCTACGCGGACTACTCCGCCTCGCGGGCATTCCTGCACTCGCACAGCTACACGGGAAATCCGCTGGCCTGCACCGCCGCGCTGGCCACGCTGGACATCTTTGCGACGGAGCCCGTGCTGGAGCGCAATGCGATACTCGCCGCGAGGTTCGCCGCCGCCGCCGCGGGGCTCGTCGACCACCCCAACGTCGGCGAACTGCGTCAGACCGGGCTGATCCTGGCGATAGAGCTGGTCGCGGACCGGCTCAGCCGCACGTCCTTTCCATGGCAGGAGCGAAGAGGACTCAGGCTGTACCGGCATGCCCTGTCGCGGGGCGTCCTGCTGCGCCCGATCGGTGACGTCGTGTACTTCATGCCTCCCTATGTGATCAGCAACGAAGAAGTCGACCTGCTGGTGCAGACCGCCGTCGAAGGCATCAACCTCGCATGCGCGTGACGCGCATCTTTCACGAGGGCCCCCTCGCGGCCGGCGATCGGGTGACGCTGGCCAGCGCCGCGGCACAGCATCTGTCCCGCGTGCTGCGCGCACGGGCGGGAGAGCGGGTCGTGCTGTTCGACGGATCCGGCGGTGAGTTCCATGCGGAGATCCTGGCCAGCACGGACGCGTCGACGGCGCTCCGCGTGCTCGATCGCGGCACTTCGCCCGCTACCGAATCGCCGCTCGACATCACGCTGCTGCAGGGCGTATCGCGCGGCGAGCGCATGGACTTCGTGCTGCAGAAGGCCACGGAACTCGGCGTCACGACCATCGTGCCTGTGATCACGGAACGCTGCGTCGTGCGCCTGGACGGGCGTCAGGCCGAGAAACGCCACGCGCACTGGCGCGCCGTCGCGATCGCAGCCTGCGAGCAGTGCGGTCGCGCAGTACTGCCGGTGCTGGAGCCCGTGACGACGCTGGCGACGCGGCTCGCGCGAGCATCCACCGGGACGACGCGCGTCATGCTGTCACCGGATGGCGGGCAGCCACTCGCGGATGTCGCGCGCAACACGACTCGTATCGAAATCCTCATCGGCCCGGAGGGCGGTCTCGCGCCGGCCGAACAGGAACGGGCACGAAGCGCCGGCTTCATCGCCGCCTCGCTCGGTCCCCGCGTGCTGCGCACCGAGACTGCAGCGCTGGCTGCCATCGCCGTCGTCCAGCTGGTCGCCGGTGACCTCGCACGGCGCTGAGTAACCCCGTTGCCCCGTCCACCGACGTCGAAGCCGACGTCCCGAACGCGGGTTCGGTGACGGTGGCATTGCCGTGGTGCCGTTCAGTAGAATCAGTCGCAGGCCCAGACCGGACCCCGGCCTTCCGGCGACCGCAGCAACCGTGCGCGACCCTCTCCACACCCCGGGGCCCGCCCCGACCACGATGCGCACAGCGGCGCCCAGGCTGCTCGTGGATACGTATGCGTGCCTGGGACCGGGCGGCGCCGACCTCATCCCGCCACTTGTGAGGCTCGTCGGTGGCTGCGACGCCGCAGGCATTACTGTGTGCGTCGATTCCGCGGCCTGGAAGGAGGCCGAGCAGGACCCGGACATCCGCCGGCGTGGCGTCGACCTCACCGCATTCGCCGGCGTGCACCGATTGAACGCGCTGTCAATGCCGACCAGCCGTGACCTCAGCTCGCGCTTCGTGCCGGTGCGCAACGAGACGGATGCCGCTGATCTGCGGTTGCTGGGGGCACTGCATGCACGCATCGCCGACGTCATGGTCACACAGGACGCGCGCCTGCGCCGACTCGCCGATCGCGCCGGAATCGGCGCGCGCGTGCTGACGCTCGCCGAGGCCCTGGCCTGGGTTCGCCGCCTGCAGGGGCAGCCGGCGGAGTTCCGCGTGCGCGAAGCCCAGCCGACCGCCGTCCTCGCGGACCCGCTGCTGGACGAGCTGCTCGCGCAGGAATGCGAGGTATTCGACCCCTATCTCAGGGCGACCCTCGGCGAGAATCGCGGCCGCGCCCTGATCGCCACGGACGACGACCGCGCGATCGGCTTCGCGTTCCTGTTGCCAGGCACGGGCGGGCCGCAGCTGGAAATGCAGGCGCTCGCGGTCGAACCGTCGAGTCTCGGCTCGCGCCCGATCGAAGCGATGATCCTCGCGGCCCGCGCGCTGGCGCGTCGCCGCGACAGCGACCTGCACGTGCTGCTGCCCCCGCACGCCGATTTCGCGTTGCTGCAGCTCGAACAGCTGGGATTCGAGCGCCGAGGGCAGGATCGTCATGGGCGCGCCAGGCTGGTCGACTGCCCCGCTGGGCCGCTCGCCGAAGCGCACGGTCACTGGATGATGCACCTGGACCCCGTTGCACATGCCGCGCT
>CAYWMY010000208.1:0-5466 GCA_964459405.1 uncultured Steroidobacteraceae bacterium
CGTCGGCGATCCCCGATCTCAGCGTGTTCCGGGCCGTGCCCAAGGAAATGGAGATCGAGGACATCCAGGCCGTCGTACAGGCTTTCGCCGTCGCGGCGCGGCACGTCAAGGCGGCGGGTCTCGACGGCATCGAGCTGCACGGCGCCTCGGGCTACCTGATCGGGCAGTTCATCTCGCCCTCGTCGAACCGCCGCACCGACCAGTACGGCGGCAGCTTCGAGAACCGCATGCGCTTTGCGCGCGAGGTCATCGATGCCGTGCGCGACGAGGTCGGCGACGACTTCGTCGTCGGCATGCGGATTCCGGGCGACGAGCTCGCGACCGGCGGCAACAACCTCGACGGCATGGTGGAGGTCGCGCGTGCGCTCGAGGCGACGGGCGCGATCGACTTCATCCACACGGGGCTGCCGTTCTACGAGGGCATCTTCGGACTCGGTATGGGCATGCACACGCCGCTCGGCATGTACTCGCAGTACACGGCGGCTTTCAAGGAAGCCGTGGACGTGCCCATCATCAACACCTTCCGCATCAACGATCCGGTACAGGCCGAGAAGATCCTCGCGAACGGCCAGGCGGACATCGTGGGCATGACGCGCGCGATGATCGCCGACCCCGAGCTGCCCACGAAGGCGCGCGAGGGCCGCATCGACGAGATCCGTGTCTGCATCGGCTGTGACCAGGGTTGCCTCGGGCAGGTGTTCAAGCAGAAGCCCATGAGCTGCCTGCAGAACCCGGCGGTGGGGCGCGAGCTCGAGATCGGCACCATCGAGCGCGCCGCGACGCGCAGGAAGGTGCTCGTGGTCGGCGGCGGCCCTGCCGGCCTCGAGGCCGCGCGGGTTGCGCGGCTGCGCGGTCACGAGGTCTCGCTGTACGAGAAGCAGGCCGAGCTCGGCGGCCAGGTCAACATCGCAACGAAGGTGCCGATCCGCGGCGAGTTCGGCGGCATCGCGCGTTACCGCATCCGTCAGATGCAGGTGCTCGGTGTGCAGGTCCACGTCGGAACCGAAGTCACGCCGGAGCTGGTCGCGCGCGAGAAGCCGGATGCGGTCGTGATCGCCACGGGGTCGACACCGGTCAAGCCGCCGGTTCCCGGGTGCGACCAGGATCATGTCGTGACGACCTGGGACGTGCTGCTGCAGAAGACCAGCGTCGGAGACAAGGTCGTGGTCGTGGACGGCGGCCAGTCGCACTGGGAGTGCCTGAGCACGGTGGAGTACCTGGCCGACCAGGGCAAGCAGGTCGAGGTCATCACGCCGGTGCTGTTCCTCGGTGATGCGGTCGCGACGACCTCCGATCTGACGCCGTTCTACATCCGCGTACGCCGCAAGAGCGTGGTGTTCAGCCCAAGCACGGTGCTCAAGGAGGTCGCGGGCCGGACCGTGGTCGTCACGGATGTGTACGCCGGCACGGACCGGCGCATCGAGGGTGTCGACACGGTCGTGATGGCAACGCCGAACCGCCCCGAGAATGCGCTCTATCGCGCGCTGAAGGGCAAGGTCCCGGAGCTGCACGCCGTGGGCGACTGCGTGTCGCCGCGCAACGCCATGGATGCCATCTTCGACGGCTACGTGCTCGGCCGGGCCGTGTAACCGCTGCCACGGGCGCCGGGGCTGCGGCTGGGGAACGAGTCATGGAACCCGCGGGCGGCGAGGTTGCGCAGAGCGTCTGGGTGTTCGCGGAGCACGACGGCCGCGAGCTCAGGAACATCACGCTCGAAATGCTCAGCGAGGCGCGCAGGCTCGCCGAGCGGCTGCGCGCGGAGCTGTGCGCGTGCCTGCTGGGCGACGGCGTCGGCCATCTCGTGCCGGCGCTCGGCATGCATGGCGCCACGCGGGTCCATCTCGTCGAGCACGCATCGCTGGCGCGGTACGGTGTCGACGCCTGGACGGCGCATGCGGCGGCGCTGATCGCGGCCCGGCGTCCCGCCATCGTGATGTTCGGCGATACGCCGACCGGTGCCGAACTGGCGCCGCGCGTGGCGGCGCGGCTCGGGCTGCCGTGCGTCACGGGCGTCAAGAAGATCACCGTGACCCGCGGCCGGGTGCAGCTCAGCAAGTCGGTCTACGACGATCATGCCTACGCGACCGTGCAGCCCGTCCAGAAGCGCCCGCTGGTCCTGACGCTGCCTGCGGGCGAGACCGACATCGTACCGGCACCCGCCGCGCAGGCTCCGGAGATCGTGCGTCCGGACGTGGTGCCGGAACCGCGGCCGCCGCGGACGGCCATCAGGCGCGTCATCCCCGGAGACCCCCGCACGATCGCGATCGAGGACGCGGAACGCATCGTGGCGGTGGGCAAGGGCGCGGGCATCGAGGGACTGCCGGCGCTGCAGGAGTTCGCCGAGCTGCTCGGTGCGGCGCTCGGCGGCTCACGCGTGGCCGCCGATGCCGGCCTCGTGCCGCGCGAGCGGCAGATCGGTGTCAGCGGCAGGACCGTGCGGCCGAAGCTGCTGATCGCCTGCGGCATCTCGGGCGCCCGCCAGTTCACGATGGGCATGGAGAACAGCGAATGCGTGATCGCCGTGAACCTCGACGAGAAGGCCGGAATCTTCGAGTTCGCCAACCTGCGTGTCAGGGGTGACCTGCGTGAGGTCATCCCGGCCGTGATCCAGCACCTGCGCGAGCGCATGGGGCCGGCTGGCGAGGCGGATTCACCGTGAAATCGCCGGCGCGCACCTCGGGGTCGAGGCAGGCCGGGGGCCGGCACAGGTCGCGTGAGGTCTGAGGAGATCGCCGTATGTCACCGACACGCGAGCTCTACTTCAACATCGAGGGCGCGGCGTGGGTGTACGCCCTGCTGGGTGTTGCGCTGGTGATCTTCGGCTGGGGCGTCCTGCGGCGGCTGCGGGGCTGGCTGCGCGGCCAGCCCGTGAATCGCAGCGACTCACCCCGGCAGCGTCTCGAGGCGCTGCTGCGCGGAGCCGCACTGCACGAGCGCCTGCTGGCACGCTATCGCGGGGCGGGGCTGTTTCATCTGGCCTTCTTCTGGGGCTTTGTCGTGCTGTTCATCGGCACGACAGTCTGCTTCCTGCACGAGCTGGGCGTGCCGCTGATGCAGGGCTCGTTTTACCTGTACTTCCAGTCGCTCGCGCTCGACGTGTTCGGCGCCCTGTTCCTGATCGCGGTTCTTGCGGCCGTCGCGCACCGCTATCTGCGGCGTCCACCACGACTCAAACCCGATCGCCCGGCTGATGCGCTCGCACTGGTGTTCCTGTCCGTCATCCTCGTGACGGGCTTCCTGATCGAGGGAGCGCGCATCCAGCTCACGCAGGACCCCTGGGCCGCGTGGTCGCCGGTCGGAAATGGCACCGGATGGCTGCTCGCGAGCGTCCGGGATCCATCAGAGCTGCAGGTGCTGCATCGATCGCTGTGGTGGTTCCACCTCGTGGTGGTGATGGGTTTCATCGCCTGGATTCCGTATTCCAAGCTGTTTCACATGTTCACGGCGCCCGCGAACATCTATCTGCAGAATCGCGGCGCCAAGGGCGCTCTGCGCCCGCTCGAGCTGCGGCCGGAGGGGCCGCTCGGCGCGGGCTCGCTGCGGCAGTTCACGTGGAAGGACCTGCTGGACCTGGATGCCTGCACCGAATGCGGCCGGTGCCAGGACCAGTGTCCGGCGACCGCGAGCGGCAAACCGCTGAGCCCGAAGAAGCTGATCCTGGACCTGCGGGCTCTGCAGCGCAGCGCGGGCGAAAACGGCGGCGCGCCGCTCGACACGGCCGTGACCGATGCGGAGCTGTGGGCCTGCACGACCTGCCGCGCATGCAGCGAAGCCTGCCCGGTGCTCATCGAGCACGTCGACAAGGTTGTCGAGATGCGCCGGCACCGCGTGCTGGCCGAGGGCCGGTTCCCGGCGGAATACCGGCAGGTGTTCAAGAACCTGGAAGTGTTCGGCGATCCGCTGGGCCGGGGGCGCGCGCTGCGCGAAGAATGGGCCGAGGGTCTGAAGATCCGGCGCGCATCAGACGGCGAGTCGGCCGAGGTGCTGTTCTGGACCGGCTGCATGGGCGCGCTGTACGACGATCGCAGCCGCAAGACCCTCGCCGCGGGCGCGCGCGTGCTCGAGAAAGCGGGTGTGGATTTCGCGATCCTCGGCCGGGAGGAGTCCTGCTGCGGCGATCCCGCGCGACGCATGGGCAACGAGCACCTGTTCCGGCAGCTTGCGGAACGCAACATCGAGGCATTCCGCCGCCGTGGCGTGCGCCGGATCGTGACGCAGTGCCCGCACTGCTTCAATACGCTCAAGAACGAGTATGCGGACCAGGGCGCCGATCTCGAGGTCGTCCACGTCGCGGAGCTGGGCGCACGTCTGATCCGCGAGGGCCGGCTGCAGACGAAGACGAAGCTCGACGAACTCGTGACCTATCACGATCCCTGCTATCTGGGGCGGCACAACGCGGTCTATGACGAGCCGCGTGCGGTGCTGGGTGAGGCACTGGAACGCGACATCACCGAGATGCCGCGCTCGCGCGAGAAGAGTGCCTGCTGCGGCGCCGGCGGCGGCAACGTCTGGTGCGGCACCTCCATCGGCCGGCGCATCGAGGAGATGCGCATCGACGAGGCCGTCGCGACCGGCGCCGCCGGCGTGGTCACATCCTGTCCATTCTGCGAGATCATGCTGGACAGCGCCGCGAAGCAGAAAGGGCTCGGAACGTCGTTCCGCGTCATGGATGTCGTGGAAGTCGTGGACCGCGCAACATGATCCTGCAAGGCGTGGCTGATGCTCGCGGGGACATTGGGGTTGGCCCATGAGAATCGTCGTCTGCGTCAAGCGCGTCGGACGCATGATCCATCCAGCGGCCGTCGATCTCGCGACGGGCCGCCCCGATCCCGAGCGCATGGTGTTCATGCTGAATCCCGAGGACGAGGTCGCCGTCGAGGCCGCGCTGCGGCTGCGGGAGGCGATTCCGGACTGCAGTGTCACGCTGCTCACGGCCGGGAGCGCGGATGCCGAGGAGGCGCTGCGCCGCGCCGGCGCCATGGGCGGAAGGCTGATCGACAGCATGGTGCGCATCGACTTCGAGCCGGCCGATGCCTGGACCGCCGCGGTCGCACTCGCCGCGGCGCTGCGCGGGCTGGGCTTCGATCTGGTGCTGTGCGGCCGCCGGGCGGCCGACACCAACAGCGGCCAGGTCGGCAGCTTCATCGCGGAACTGCTCGACCTGCCTCAGGTCTCCGGAGTCGTGAAGCTCGACCTGCGCTCGGGCGCACCGCCGCTGGTCGTCGAGCGCAGCCTGGGCCGCGGCGACCGGGAGGAAGTGGAGTGCGGCCTGCCGGCGTTGTTGACGGTCGACGCGGCGCTCAATGAGCCGCGCTATCCCACCTTTCCCGATCGCATCTGTGCCGAGCGGGCAAGCATCGATCGCGTCGAGCCGGCAACCCTCATCACGGGCACGACTGAAACGCTGGTCGAGTTCGGCAAACTCACGCCGCCGCCACGGGTTGGCTCGCCCCAGGCAGAGTTCCG
>CAYWMY010000209.1:0-5425 GCA_964459405.1 uncultured Steroidobacteraceae bacterium
GGGTGCGCTCCTGCGCTTCGCGGCAGCGCCGCCGGCGGTCCTGGAACAGATCGAGCGACTCGAGCAGTTGCGCGCGCTCGCGCTCGGCATGAGCTTCGTCGTCGCCGAAGCGTGCGAGGCTCCCGGGCCGGGTGTCGATACCGCGGAGGACCTCGAGCGGGTGCGGCGGCTGCTGCGGTAGGGCCTGTTCGCCCCCGTCGGCCAGCGCGAAACGGCTGGCGGGATCGGGGGGCGCTGCTGCTGCTGCTGCGCCAGAGCCGGTTCACCCTGCGGGGATCGCCGCGACGGAGTCCCGTCGCGGGATGCGAGCCGCGATCAGCGACGTCTACCCGCGAGCGTGAGCGAGCAGCGGCACCTTCGCGCGTCAGCTGTGGTGGTACACGTTGAGCTTGTTGCCGTCGGGATCACGGAAATACGCGCAGAACCAGCCCGGCGAGCGCACGCCGGGGGCACCTTCGTCCTGTCCACCGAGCCTCAAGGCCAGCGCGTGCACCGCGGCGGACAGCTCGTCGGATCCGGCCTCGATGCCGATCACCGTGCCGTTGCCGAAGGTCGCGGGCTGCTCGTTGAAGGGCTTCAGCACGCCGAAGAACGGGCCCTGGCCCATCGTCCAGAACACCCCGCGCGCTGTCTCGAACATGCGCTTCGCGCCCATGAGCGCGAACAGTTCGTCGTAGAAGGCCGCGGCGCGCCCAAGGTCGTTGGTGCCGACCGTTGCGTATCCGATCATTGTCCCTCCGCAAAGTCTCGTCGAATCGTTGCCGTCACCTTAGGGGCATCGCTGCCGCCGATGCAACCCGGGCCTCGAAATCGAAGCGCCTGACAGAGTCGCGCGGGCTGTTGACGGAAGTCCGGGCTGCTCGCGTAGAAATCCTTACGTCCGCGTGCCGGACTTCCTGCGCGGCCGCGCGACTGGACGCGTCGGTGGCGGCCGTCGGCGGGAGAACAGGGACATCCACGATTCCTTCCACAGCGCTCATCGGGCGCGGGCGTGCAGGCGGGTCGCCGAGTCGGGCGTCAGGATTTCCCGCGAGACGAGGCGAGGCCGCCGTTTCAGCCCGCGCCGGCAGCCAGCCTGTCGAGGAATCGTGAATGTCCCGGCATGTGCCCGCCGATGCTGCCGGCGCTGCCGGCAAGCGCCACCCGGAATCGTGAACGGCGCCGCCGTCGCCGCTATGATCGTGGCTCTCCGTTCCCCGCACCACTCCGACCACAGGAACCGATCCATGAAGACCCGCGCCGCCGTCGCCTGGGCCGCAGGCAAGCCGCTCGAAGTCACCACCGTCGATCTCGACGGGCCGAAGGATGGCGAGGTCCTGATCGAGATCAAGGCGACGGGTGTGTGCCACACCGACGAGTTCACGCGCTCGGGTGCTGACCCGGAGGGCCTGTTTCCGGTGATCTTCGGCCACGAGGGCGCCGGGGTGGTGGTGGACGTCGGTACTGGCGTGAAGTCGCTGAAGAAAGGCGACCACGTCATCCCGCTCTACACGCCCGAGTGCCGCGAGTGCAGGAGCTGCACCTCGCACAAGACCAACCTGTGCACGGCGATCCGCACGACGCAGGGTCAGGGCGTGATGCCGGACGGCACCAGCCGCTTCTCGATCGGCGGCGAGAAGATCCATCACTACATGGGCTGCAGCACGTTCTCGAACTACACGGTGCTGCCCGAGATCGCGGTGGCGAGGATCCGCGAGGATGCGCCCTTCGACAAGGTCTGTTACATCGGCTGCGGCGTCACGACCGGTATTGGCGCAGTCATCAACACCGCGAAGGTGGAGCCGGGCGCGAACGTGATCGTGTTCGGATTGGGCGGGATCGGGCTCAACGTGATCCAGGGCGCGCGCATGGCCGGCGCGTACCGGATCGTTGGTGTCGACCGGAATCCGAAGCGGAAAGCGCTCGCCGAGAAGTTCGGCATGACGCATTTCGTGAACCCGAAAGAGGTGCAGGGCGAGCTCGTGCCGTACCTGGTCAGCCTCACGGACGGCGGTGCGGACTACAGCTTCGAGTGCATCGGGAATGTCGATGTCATGCGCCAGGCGCTGGAATGCTGTCACCGCGGCTGGGGCGTGTCCGTGATCATCGGAGTCGCGGGTGCGGGGCAGGAGATCAGGACGCGGCCGTTCCAGCTGGTGACGGGGCGGGTGTGGAAGGGCACGGCCTTCGGCGGCGCGCGCGGGCGCACGGACGTGCCGAAGATCGTCGACTGGTACATGGACGGCCGGATCAACATCGATGACCTGATCACGCACCTGATGCCGCTCGAGAAGATCAACGACGCGTTCGACCTGATGCACTCGGGTGAGTCGATCCGCAGCGTCGTAACCTACTGAGAAGCTTCTCCCGGCGGGGTCGGGCAGCGCACGCTGGAGAACTCCTGAGTCCGACGCGGGCGAGCCCGCAGCTGGCCCCGCTGGCGCGGCGCCCGGCGGACGTTGCGGTGGATGACGCGACGCGGGTACTGTCTCCGCAAAAGGGAGCACCGATGAGCACCAGGCCGTTCTTCCAGGAAGCCTGTTTCGTCAACAGCATCGACGAGGCCGCGCGGCGCTGGTCGCGCGCCTTCGGCGCGGGGCCCTTCTTCGCGGCACGGCATCACCGCTGCCCGGAGTTCTCCTGTCGCGGCACCCCGCAGCGGGCGGGCGTGTCCTGTGCCTTCGGTGATCTCGGCGACCTCATGATCCAGTTCATTGAGCAGCACGACGAGACGCTGTCGATCGACCTCGAACTGTTCCCCCGCGGCCGGGAGGGCTTCCGCCACTTCGAGCACATGCCCGCCTGCCGGCGCGCGCCGCTGCTGCCGCTGCTCTGAGACGCGTGGAGGTCGATCATGGCGGACAGACCCCTCGAAGGCATGGTGGCGCTCGTCACGGGCGCCGGACGCGGCATCGGCCGGGCCATCGCACTCGCCTACGGCAGGGCCGGTGCCAGGGTCGTCGTCGCTTCGCGGACGGCCGCGACCGTGGATGCGGTCGCGGCGGAGGTTCGCGCGGCGGGTGGTGAGGCGCTCGGTGTCACCTGCGATGTGGGCCGGCGCGAGCAGGTATTCGCCTGCGTGCAGCGGAGCATCGACGAATGGGGCACGGTACACATCCTCGCGAACGTCGCACAGGGCTTCGGCACGGAGGCGAAGCCCCGCGCCTCGACGGTGTTCATGGCCTGCGAGGACACCGACGAGGACGAGTGGGAGTACACCTTCCGCACCGGCGCCACGGCGTCGCTGTGGTTCATGAAGGCGGTATTCCCGTACATGAAGGCGCAGCACTACGGCAGGGTCATCAATTTCGCCTCCAGCTCCGGCCAGATCGGATTCGAGGGGAATACCTGCTACAACGTGACCAAGGAGGCGATCCGCGCACTGACGCGCACCGCCGCGCGTGAATGGGGCCAGTACGGCATCACGGTCAACGTGATCAATCCGGCGCTGGAAACGCGGGCCTTCGACGCCTGGAAGACCGCAAGGCCCGAGTTCGTCGAGGCCTTGAAGCAGAAGATCCCCATGCGCCGGCTGGGCGATCCGGAGGCGGACGGTGGGCCGCTCGCGGTGTTCCTCGCCGGGCCCGGCGCGGCCTACATCACGGGATCGACCTTCATGCTCGAGGGTGGCATGCACACCCTGCCGTGAACTGCGGTCGCCGCCGGTTGGCCGCGGCGAGAAACGGCCTGGTGCCCTGAACGAATACGCGGAGGAGTGCGGCGAACATGGGGATGCTGGACGGCAAGGTCGCCATCGTCACGGGTGGCGGCAGCGGGATCGGGCGCGCGGTTGCGGTGGCGTTCGCGCGCGAGGGCGCCCGCGTCACGTTCTGCGGGCGGCGCGAGGACGCGGGACAGGAAACGCTCGAGATGATCCGGGGCGAGGGCGGCGAGGCGATGTTCGTACGCGCCGACGTCGCGCGGAGCGCCGACGTGCAGCACATGGTCAGGGCGACTGTGGAGCGCTGCGGTCGCCTCGATGTGGCCTTCAACAACGCGGGGGTGGGCGCGGTCGCACCGAAGTTCGCCGAGGTCTCGGAGGCCGATTACGACCGCCACTTCGACACCAACGTGCGTGGCACTTTCCTGTGCATGAAGTACGAACTGCTGCAGATGCTGGCGCAGGGCGGCGGTGGCGCGATCATCAACAATGCCTCCGTGCAGAGCCACATTGCGATCGGCACTTCCGCTCACTACACGGCCAGCAAGCATGCGATCCTGGGCTATACGCGTGCCGCGGCGGTCGACCACGCGGCCGACAACATCCGCGTGAACGCGATTTCGCCCGGTATCGTGATGACGCCGATGATGGAGGGTTTCGACCCGGGTAGTCCGGAGGTCGCGCAACTGATGGCACGCATCCCCGCCGGGCGCGTGGCGACGCCGGCGGAGATCGCGGGCCTCGTCGTGTTCCTCGCGTCCGATCGCGCGTCCTACATGTTCGGTGCCTCCATCGCGGTGGATGGCGGGTGGCTTGCGCATTGACCTGGCGGTACCGGCTCGCGGCGCGTGAACGAGACCGGGGACAGGAACGAGGATGTGGACATTCACCCGCGCGTCGGGAGGCTGCGGTGAATGTGTCTGCACGTGCCCGGCGTGCGTGCGCTGATCGCGGTTGCCTGATCGTGCTGCCTACTGGACGAGGCCCTCGGCCTTCAGCGTCGCCTGTACGGCCGGCCGCGCTGCGACACGCGCCTGGAAGGCGCTCAGCGCCGGCCATGGCGACAGGTCGACGCGGTGCAGGCCGCACCAGTTCAGCAGGACGAACAGATAGGCGTCCGCGATCGAGAAGTCCCGGCCCGTCAGGAAGGGTTGTGCGCCCAGCGTCTGCGCGAGCAGCGAGAAGCGACCGCCGAGAGCCTGCACGGTGCGCTCGCGCACCTCGGGTGGCGTCGCCGGGTTCCACAGTGGCCCGAAGCCCTTGTGCACCTCTGTCGAGAGGAAGGCCAGCCACTCCATGAGCTTCCAGCGCTCCGGGGTGCCGAAGGCCGGCGCGAGGGTGCCCGGCCTGCGATCTGCGATGTATTGCAGGATCACACTGGCCTCGGTCATGCGCGTACCGTCGTCGAGTTCGAGCAGCGGCACGTAGCCCTTCGGGTTGATGGCACGGAAGTCGGAGCCATCCGGCAGCGTGTGTTTCGCGAGATCGACCATGACCGCCTCGAAGGGCAGGCCGAGTTCGCGCAGCGCGATGTGCGGGGCCTGCGAGCAGGCGCCGGGCGTGAGATACAGCTTCATGTCGTGGACCTCCATGGCTTCGGGGAATGCTGATCCAGTCAAGTCCGGGGCGCTGTGCGTGGTGCGCACCAGCAGGTCGTCGGTGACCTCCATCGTGAACACCGGCGCGTTGTTCGGCGGCACCTCGGCGACGGCATCGACGAACTGCGCGCGCGTCGCGGGATCGTCGTAGAACAATATCGCATCGAAGGCGCGCTTCCAGGTTTCA